>CAZBIK010000246.1:0-5569 GCA_964491955.1 uncultured Ferruginibacter sp. | reverse complement strand
AAACTTTGACCCTTAATTATGTTGGCTCCATTGAACAAAAAGAAACCCCATACTTCCAGGCTGTTTATGATCGCCGGGCTCGTGCTATTGGCTGCCGGTTTGGTATTTGGGCTTACCGGCGCATGGCAATACCTGGTTCCCGTTTCATTAAAAAAATACCTGTCCTTTGAGATCGTAAGGCCCTTGCATGTTTCATCTGTGGTCTTCTGGATCATTTTTGGAGCAACCGGTGCCGTACTTACTTATTTACAGCAGTATACCGGCAAAAAATTATTTTCTCCCATCCTGGTAAAAATACAGTTAACCATTTTTGCTTTTTCTGTTATTGCCATTTTAATTTCTTATACAGCCGGCCTGTTTGGTGGCAGGGAATATTGGGAATTTCATCCTGCATTCGCAATACCCATTGCTGCCGGTTGGATACTGTTCATCTTCAATTTCATCAGATCCATCACCAGTTTCAGGAACCAACCGGTTTATGTATGGATGTGGATCACGGGCCTGTTCTTTTTCCTGTTCACTTTCATTGAATCCTATTTATGGATCTTTCCCTATTTCAGGAACAGCGTGGTGAATGATATGACCATTCAATGGAAATCTTACGGGTCGATGGTTGGCGCCTGGAACATGCTGATCTACGGAAGCAGCTTTTTCCTGATGGAAAAGATCAGCGGCAATAATAAATACAGCCATGCTCCCATAGCGTTTATCCTGTATTTTACCGGTTTATTCAACCTGATGTTCAACTGGGGGCACCACATATATACACTGCCTACCTACCCTTTTATAAAGCACATCAGCTATGCCGTGAGTATGACGGAACTAATCATTTTAGGCAGGATCATCTGGCAATGGAGATCCACGGTAAGCACCGCCCGTAAACATTTTCATCATACCGCATACCGGTTTATCGTGGCTGCCGATATATGGATATTTCTTACACTGGCCCTTGCCATCGCCATGAGCATACCTGCAGTTAATGTATATACGCATGGCACCCATATTACCGTGGCACATACCATGGGGGCCACGATCGGCATCAACAGTTTTTTGCTGCTGGCCATAGCATTCGATATTTTACACGATACCTGTATCCCGCTTTCGGTAAAAAACATAAAATGGCTTAACCGTGGTTATCTCACGGTCAATATTTCACTTTTCATTTTCTGGATCAGCCTTATTGCAGCTGGTATCCTCAAAGCCAGGTGGCAGATGCAGGAGAACAAATTACCCTTTAGCAGTATGATGCTGATGTTAAAACCCTATTTCATTGTTTTTTTTATTTCGGGTTTTACCATGGCAACCGGTTTCATTTTAATCCTGTATCCCCTGCTTAAAAACCAGGTTGCCTGTTTTTTCAAAAACCTGGTCACTGGATCCGGAAAAGTACAGGAAGGGGTAACGGTGAAGCTTATTGTGGAATAATATGTAAACACCTGAAGCGGATAAATTGTCATTATGCTGAAACTTACAAAAATATTTCACTTCGAAATGGCACATGCAATACATGGCCATACCGGCAATTGCAAAAATATTCACGGCCATTCCTATGAACTGCAAGTAACGGTTTCTACCGGCCTGTATGAACCCGGTTTCATCCCGGAACCGGGGTTTATCATAGACTTTAAAGAAATTAAAAAAATGGTGATTGAATCTGTTATTGAAAAATTCGATCACAGCCTCCTGCTGTCACGCCGTTTCATGGCCGCAAACCCATCGCTCTCTTCTTTGCAAAACCTTGTTATATTTGATGAAGAACCAACAGCCGAAAACATGTTGCTGTATATTAAACAGGTATTGCATCAGTCTTTGAACGATAAAATAAAACTGGTTCGCTTACTGTTATTTGAAACAAAAGATTCTTATGCCGAATGGACAGCTGGCCAATTGTGTGCATCTTAAAACAAATTTATTTAATAACCCGTTCTTATTCTACCATTCATATGTTTTCAAAAGCAACAGAATATGCCCTGCGGGCAACCATTTATTTAGCACAGAAAAGTTCTGAAGCGCGCAAACTGGGTATTGAAGAAATAGCAACTGCCATTGATTCTCCAAGATCCTTTACGGCAAAGATCATGCAGTCACTGACTAAAGACAACCGGGTGGTGAGTTCGGTACGGGGGCCGCATGGAGGGTTTTATATGTCGGAAAAAGCTAAAAAGTTACCTGTACGGTCAATACTGCTCGCCATGGGTGAAGATCAGATCCTTGAAAAATGCGTGATGGGACTCAAGTTGTGTTCCGAAATTGAACCATGCCCCATGCATGCACAATACAAGGTCATTAAAAAACAACTCATCAGTTTATTTACTTCAAAAACCATTCAGCAACTGGCTGCCGAAATACAGGAAGGGGTTGTTTTTATCAAGAATAAATAAGGGATTCGTAACCAGGGAATTAATTCTTTTCCGGGATCCTTTTTAAAGTTTCAAGCAAATAAGGCCAGTATTTCTGCACCGAACTGATCTGTACTTTTTCATCGGGTGAATGTGCGCCTTTTATATTGGGACCAAAGGAGATCATCTGCATGTTGGGATAATTTTTCCCGATAATGCCACACTCCAGCCCGGCATGTATGGCATTCACTTTTGCTTTTTCTTTATAGCGTTCCTCATACAGGTCGCTCATTAGTTTAACGATGGGTGCTTCCGGCTTTGGCGCCCAGCCCGGGTACGATCCCCCGAATTCAGGAGTTGCGCCAGCCAGTTCAAAATTATAGCAGATCGTTTTTGCCAGGTCCATTTTTTCACTGTCAACAGAGCCGCGGGTTAAACATAAGATGCTGAAAGCCCCGTCTTTTACCAGCACGCGGGCCAGGTTATTGGATGTTTGCACCAACCCGGAAATGGCAGGACTCATCCTGTAGATCCCGTTGGGGCATGCTGCAACCGTTCTTAAGAATTTAGATTGAAAGCCGGTATTCAATACCGTTACGGGTGGGTCCGTTTTTTCAATACTGATGTTCAGGTCCGGGTCGGTGCTTTGGTATTCATTTTTCAAAACCTGCTCCTGCCCTTTTACCAGTTCTGTAAAGGCTGCTGCTTTTTCTGCATGAACGGCAATATCCGCAAATGATTCCCGCGGGATGGCATTGCGCAAACCTCCGCCGTCAATGGCATGAACCTGTATATCCAGGTTTTCTGCTGCGTGTAATAAAACACGGTTCATTAATTTATTGGCATTACCCCTGCCCTTATAAATATCCATGCCGGAGTGCCCGCCTGTAAGGCCTTTTACGGTGATGCGAAACCCCACAGCACCATTTGCTGCTGGCGAACTGTCGTATTTTCCGCCGGCACTTACATCAATACCACCGGCACAGCCAATGGTCAGTTCATCATCATCCTCTGTATCCAGGTTCAGTAAAATATCAGCATGAAGCAGTCCGCCTTTTAAACCCAGGGCTCCCGTCATACCGGTTTCTTCATCAATGGTAAAAAGGGCTTCCAGGGCAGGATGCGGAATGGAATTGGATTCCAGTATGGCCATGATGGAAGCCACGCCGATTCCGTTATCTGCTCCCAGCGTGGTGCCCTTCGCTTTCACCCAATCGCCGTCGATGAACATCTGGATACCTTCAGTTGCAAAATCAAAATCGGTATCCCCGTTTTTTTGATGCACCATATCCAGGTGGCTCTGCAGGCAAACGGTTTGTTTATTTTCCATACCGGGTGTGGCCGGTTTTTTGATGATCACATTGCCCACTTCATCCCGGTGGGTTGGCAGGTTTAAACTTTTCCCAAAATCAACAATGAATTGGATGACCTGCTCTTCCTTTTTCGACGCCCGGGGAATGACATTCAGGGCTGCAAAATGCTGCCACAGTTCAGTTGGCGTTAATTCGCTGATGGTATTGCTCATAAAATTTATTTTAGATCATTCAGTTGGTTATCAAAATTAGCTGAATCCCGGAACTTGATCACCGATTTATATCCAATGCCTTTATCTCAGTCATGTATTTTGAAGGTAGAATGACCGATTTGATGAATCCGTCAAGTTTTAGCGTACGGCTGAACTTATAAACCGGGATAAATGTCCGCAACCATTCTCTCTTTTTGAAATGCAGCAATTCCTTTACAATACCCGGTACAACCAGCTTTTGGGATTCCAGCAAGAGCAGGTACCTGAATCTTCCCAGGTGTTTTCTGTATTGCTTATACAGGTCAACAGTAAAATTACTTTTAACCAGGTCTTCCTGCAACTGTTCCCGGTGCTTAATGGTCCAGGCTGCATAATTTTCCGGCAGTTCTTTTAATTGCATCCTTTGGCCCATCCGCAGGAATACATCATACAGTTCTTCCTTCTCGGGTATCTCCAGTTTCCTTTCCAGCAATTCGAAAGCGGCGATGGAATAATGGATCAGCATATACAATACATCGCGGTAAGCCCAATCCGGGATCTTTGCATTCCGGTTATTTTCTACGGCTGTATGAATGGCAGTTATTTTATCAATGGCAGCATGAGCTGCATTCAATTCTGAAAAAACGATCTGCCGTGCATAGCTGACTGTGGAAAACAACCGTCCGAGCGGATCCGACGGCAGTTTGCCAGTAAAATACAACCAGTCTACCGCTTTATTTAACGCAAATTCAGCAGATGCACCGGAAAATATGAACAGAATGGTATCCGACTTGCCCCAGATCTCTCTTACCACAGAGCCTTTGTCAACAAAATACCGGACCTGGTTTTCCATTTTACGGGTTTGGTTAAAACTCAAATATTAATGCATGATCGCGATATGAAGTTATTGAATAAATCCAACATTACTGTGACATACTGCCTGTTTCAGCAATACAAATGTACAGGCCGTTCAATTGTATTTTTCTCATTGCCAGGCATAAAAAAAACGCTTCAATAAATTGAAACGTTTTTCCTTTGTTAAATTATAATTCTACATGCTTATTGCTTTGATTCTGCATTCTCTTTCACCTTGGTACCGCCCCTGTTGGTAGCTGCTATAGATGCATACTTGATCTTTAAACCGGCAATTTTTAAATTATCGCTGCTTTTAAGGTCTTTTTCAACTGCATTTTTACGGTTATCCAGTGCTTCATATAAAACATTGATCTCGTCCCAGTCTTCCCGGGTGTAGCTATCCCTGTTATCAGCAACAACATCTACAAAATTCTGGTAAATGCCGAGTATGTTTTCACCGGTAACAAATGCAAACTGCATGTCATCCCCGATCTTTCCTTCGCCAAATAACCGGTCTCTCAATACTTTTCTGAAATTAGGTGATGCAGCAACTGCACTTGCCTGTGCCTCTTTGATCTTTAATTCATAAGCCACTCTCAGTGCTTCGTACCTGGCTTTACTGGCATCTGCTTTTGCTTTTGCATCAGCATCCAGTGCCGCATAATCCTTTTCTGCAAGGGCCAGTCTTTCCTGGTAACCATTGTCAATTACGGTCCAGTTTTCTGTTGTATAAACCGGTGTAAGGTTTTCAACTGAATCAACGTAGGTATTCAATACTTCTACATCTTTGGATTCTTTTGCAGTACATGCAGTGAACCCGATCGTTACGATCGCGGCTGCGATCATTAAGTGCTTTGTTGTCATTTTAATT
>CAZBIK010000245.1:0-5570 GCA_964491955.1 uncultured Ferruginibacter sp. | reverse complement strand
GGCTCCCAATGACGGAGTTGCACATGTCGCGCACAAATGGTTTTGCCCCGCTGCTGTTCCTGCTGGCACTGTGGCTGGCCCCTGCCACCCATGCCAACGTCACACTCAGTGAACTGGTGTCGGGCTTGTCGACGCCGGTCGATATCGCCCATGCCGGCGACGGCAGCGGGCGGTTGTTTGTCGTCGAGCAGAATACGGCGCGAATACGGGTGATCGAAAACGGCACCCTGATCGTTGAATCCAACCTGATCAAAGCGGTGGGCAGGTCCGGCGACATCACCATACCATCCGGTGCCAAACAAATTGACTGCAGTGGTAAAACGATCATGCCGGGATTTATTGATGCCCATGCGCATGGCAATCATTTCCGCAGCGGGCTGGTGCCGCAGAAACAATGGCCCTATTATGCCAACCTGGCCTATGGCGTTACAACCATGCACGACCCGTCTGCCAACACGGAATTTGTTTTTGGATTAAGCGAACTGGTAAAGGCGGGCGACGGGGTTGGTCCGCGCATATTCAGTACCGGTACCATTTTATACGGCGCCGACGGCGGATTCAAAGTGGAGATCAATAATATCGATGATGCGAGAACAGCATTAAGAAGAATAAAAGCCCTGGGTGGTTTTTCAGTAAAAAGTTACAACCAGCCCCGCCGTGAACAACGCCAGATGGTGATGCAGGCAGCACGTGAACTGAATATGGAAGTGGTTCCTGAAGGCGGTTCCTTCTTTTACCACAATGTGAGCATGATACTGGATGGACATACAACCATCGAACACAATATGCCGGTAGCACCTTTATACAATGATGTGGTGCAACTCTGGAAAAACAGCAAAACAGCGTATACCCCTACCCTTATAGTTCTCTATGGCGGACTGAACGGCGAATTTTATTTTTACCAGCACAGCAATGTCTGGGAAAAAGAAAGGCTCATGCGTTTTACGCCCAGGGCCGTGATAGATACCCGCAGCAGGCACCGCATCATGGCGCCCGAAGAAGAATATGTTAACGGCCATATCCTGGTATCCAAAAGTTTAAAAAAACTGGCTGATGAAGGGGTAAAAGTAAATATGGGTGCACACGGACAACTGCAGGGCCTGGGCGCACATTGGGAAATATGGATGATGCAGCAGGGTGGCATGACCAATATGCAGGCTTTGCAAACTGCCACCATCAACCCGGCGCAAAGCCTTGGTTTCGATAAATGGATCGGCTCTTTGCAGGAAGGCAAACTGGCCGACCTGCTGATCATGGATAAGAACCCGCTGGATGATATCCGTAATACAGAGACCATCCGCTATACCATGATCAACGGGCGCCTGTATGATGCAGACCAGATGAATGAGACCGGCAACAGCAATAAAATCCGGACAAAATTTTACTGGGAGTTCAGCAAAAATGCAGACAGTTTTCCCTGGCATGATGCTACCCTTGAAGAAGGTTGCAGTTGCGGGAAACATTGATGAATTATTGTGCAAAGAAATCATTTTACCAACAGTAAAAAACAAAACGCTTTTTGATCATGACACCAAAACAGGTAGTAGAAAATTGGATCGACATTTTTAACCGGGCTGATGCTGATGCCCTTGCAGAACTGTATGCCGAAGATGCCATCAACCACCAGGTGATGAATGAGCCTTTGCATGGAAAAACAGCGATTAAAAATATGTTTGCGGGGGAGTTTGCAAAATTTAAAATGGTTTGTATCCGTGAAAATATATTTGAGGACGGCGATTGGGCCATACTGGAATGGAAAGACCCCAACGGGTTGCGTGGTTGTGGTTTTTTTAAGGTGCAAAACGATAAAATAATTTTTCAGCGTGGCTATTGGGATAAACTTTCCTTATACAAACTCAACAATATGCAGGTACCCGGTTAAAATTTAATCACCGGTTGTGGAACAGGTTTTAGCTCGTCCCCGTCTCCGACGGGGATGCAATGGTGTTGAGACTTTGTCTCAAATGCAAGTAAAAGACTTGTAACCAGACGATCCCCGTCTCCGATGGCGACTAAGAATTAGCCCATCCCCCAAACTAAGCGTATTTTTGCAGTTATGCAACAAATTAATATACCGCTTATTTTAAGCAGCCTGGGAATTGAAAAACTGAATGAGATACAGCAGGCTTCACTGGAAGCCAATGCCAAAAATGACAATATTGTGCTGTTATCGGCCACGGGATCAGGTAAAACACTGGCCTTTTTATTGCCGGTGCTGGAAAGGCTGAACCCGGAGATCAACAATGTGCAGGCTTTAATTATAGTTCCCAGCCGTGAACTGGCCATACAGATCGATGACGTATTCCGCAAAATGCAGACAGGTTTTAAAGTTACCCTTTGTTATGGCGGGCATAAACGCGAAACGGAAGAAAACAATTTAAAAGAGGCGCCTTCACTCATCATTGGTACGGCAGGCCGCCTGGCGGATCATATACGACGCAATAATTTTGAACTGGATAACATTACCACACTGGTACTGGATGAATTTGATAAATCGATGGAACTGGGATTTACCGATGAATTGTCATTCATAGTTGGCTCCCTGAAAAATGTTAAAAAACGAATACTTACTTCAGCAACCTATGCCGTGCCTGTACCTGCATTCATCGGGCTTACCGATCCCGTCAGGTTGGATTTTTTACAGGAAGCTGCCCCGGAAGAAAACATGCTGGAAGTTAAAACCATTTTCAGCCCGGATAAAGATAAAATTGAGACGCTTTTTAAACTGATCTTTATGCTGGGCAACCGGTCCACGGTCATATTCTGCAATCACCGGGTATCGGTGGAGCGTACCAGCAAACTGTTGTCGGAGAAAGGCGTGTACAATGTGTTTTACCATGGCGGTATGGAACAACAGGAACGCGACAGTGCACTTTGCAAATTCAGGAACGGCACCAGCAATATCCTGGTCACAACTGACCTCGCTTCACGCGGGCTTGATATTCCCAATATCCGGTACATCATTCATTATCATTTACCCGATACTGAAGACGTATTTACGCACCGCAATGGCCGTACAGCCCGTATGGATGCCAGCGGAACTGCCATTCTAATTTTATCGGAAGAGGAAAAGCTACCCCCGTATATTGGTGCAGTTGAAACCATAGAGATCACCGGCGAACACCCCATACCTGAAAAGCCAAAGTGGAGCACTTTATTCATCGCTGCAGGCAAAAAGGATAAAGTGAACAAGATTGACATTGTTGGTTTTCTTTCCAAAAAAGGGGAATTGAAAAAAGAAGACATCGGCATTATTGAGGTAAAGGATTTTTTCAGCTTTGTGGCCGTACGGAAAGTAAAAGTTGGACATGTGCTTGAACTGATCAAAAATGAAAAGATCAAAAATAAAAAGGTTAAGATCGAGATCGCGAGATAGGAACGCAGATTACATTGAAAAAATGGCTTTTGTCATTTCGATCCCGATAACTATCGGGAGAGAAATCTAACTCCTTCTAAAACAGATGTCTCCTTTCGTCGACATGACAGTCCGTTTGTTTTTTTATTAAACAAATATTAAAACGGGCTCCCCCATTTACTGTCGGTATACACATTGTTACCCGATAATGTCCTTAAAAAGGCCATCAATCCATCTACTTCCTGCTGTGTAAAATTTAATTGCGGTCCAAATCCGTTGGGCCTCAGCCTGGGATCGAGTTTGGTATTGCCGGGGGCAAGATTGATGGTACCATAATGGCCGATCGCATTTTGCAGGGTCCTTAAATTTCCGGTATGCATAAATGGACCGTTGGGAAAACCTGCGGGATTTGTAACATCCCTTAAACTGGGGGCTCTCGTTACCGTTATGTCGATACCGGTTCCGGCAATGGTTCCGATGATCCCGTTGTTCCTGCTGTTGGGGTCAATATCAAATTCAGGTGCATTGTGACAGCCATTACACCCTGCTCCCCCATTGATCCGGACGCCGGTGGCATTAAAGACCGGGGGGGTTAAAAAGATCTGTTTACCCATGTTCTCCATTGGCGTAAAATTTGGGAAGGGTTGACCGTCATTGGCAACCTGCTGCCTGCCCACATCATACTTTGAATCGAATGACTGTATGCTCCTGACAAACTGTGCCATGCATTCCTGCAACCTGGCTTCTGTAACCGTGATATCGCCATATACAAATTTGAAAAGCTCATTGTAATACGCTATGGCCTGCAGTTTTACCAGTAAAGCTGCAATACCGGGCCTTCCGCTTTGCCCGCTGAAACCCATTTCTGCATGGTCCTTAACCGGCTGCGTGGTTTGCTGTTCCAGGCTGGCCGCCCTTTCGTCCCAAAAAAACCTGGTCTCATTGGCAAAACGTGAATTCACCAAACGCATCGAATGCCTGCCGGTAGTGCCTCCAACTACCCCGCTGCTGGCAATGGCAGTATCACTGAAAGCAAATTGCTGTTTATGGCAACTGGCACAGGAGATCGAATTGTCGATACTTAAATTCCGGTCATAAAACAAAACCCTGCCTAAAGTTGCCTTGGCATTGGTAATGGGATTACCCCCCGTATTGTCTTTATTAATGTATGCCGGTTTACCCTGGTTTGCATAATTGGCCAGGTTGTTAGGGTCTATTCTTGTGCCGAATGTGGCTTTAATTGCTGCATAGGGATCAACCGTAACAATGGGTGCAACCGGTGTAGTATCGCTCTTTGAACAACTTACGCCGATGACCAGTAAAATAAAAACAGTTCCAAAATACACCTGCAGTTTTGTCATTATTAAGCTATTTTTTGGTTTCCGGGAAACAAGGCTGGTTAAACTTTAATTCTTCAGACTTCGATGAACTGCATTGGTTTAAAGCCCCGGGAATTTTATTTTTACGTAAATTAGTTTGCATTTTCATAAAATGTCAGCTTTTCTTAAAACTTTTTACAAAACCTGTTACTTCCGCTTCAAAATGTCCGGCTTCTTCAAATAAGAAGCGGTGTTCTATCGGTAACACATAGATGGGAAAATTTCCAAGCTCCTGTGCAAACTTTTCCAGTCTTACTGCATCTTTCTCGGTGGTCAGTACGATTTTTTTATCCGATGCAATTTTTTCAAAATGCTGCCTGATCTCTGTAAGATCATTGCTGTGAAAGATGTGGTGATCGGCAAACCGGAGCATATCATACGAATCTGAAATTTTAGCAAGATGTTCCTTTAATGGCCGGGGATTTGCAATTCCACAAACCAGCAGGATCCCGCAATCGGGTGCCAGGTGAAAGGTTGCTTTTGTAAAAAGATGATAGGGTTTGCCATAATCAATGGTTGTAAAATAAACGGTTTGCCCCGCCCCGGGGTTAATTTCCGAAATGATGGCTTTCTTTTCTTCAACCGGTAAACCCGGTTTGCATTTGGTAACAATAATGATATTGGCGCGTTTACTGCTGCTTCGTACATCACGCAGGTTGCCCGCCGGTAAAATGAAATCACGGGTATACAGATCCGAATGATCGGTAAGCAGGATATTCAGCCCGGCTTTAACCTGCCTGTGCTGAAATGCATCATCCAGGATGATGACCTCTGTGTCGGGCCGTTGCTGCAGCAGCAGGGGAATGGCTACGATCCTTTCTTCACCAACGGCAACA
>CAZBIK010000244.1:0-5575 GCA_964491955.1 uncultured Ferruginibacter sp. | reverse complement strand
GATGGAAAAGTTTCGGCCCATTACGAACATGATGTTTGTATCCAGAAAGGTAAGACCGATATTTTGTCTTCTTTTACAGCCATCGAAGCAGCAGAAAAAGCAAATGCGGAGCTTTGTTCGGATTATTGAAACCAAATGCAGGATACTGGTCACTGGTCATTGGTCACTGGATGCATTTCAAAAAAGTAAAAGCTTTTTATTACTCGAGTTCTTCCAGTATCCAGCATCCAGTATCCATTATCCATTATCCAGCATCCTGTATCTTACATCTCGTTTCAACCTAACTTTAATTCCTCATGCATAAAAAACGCCTTATAGTGATCGGTGGCGGCGCAGCCGGTTTTTTTTGTGCGGTAAATGCTGCGAGGTTAAACCCTGCGCTGGAGGTGATCATCCTCGAAAGTTCTAATAAACTCTTAAGCAAAGTAAAAGTGAGTGGCGGCGGCCGTTGCAATGTAACCCATGCCTGTTACAGCATTGCCGATATGATCAAAAAATATCCCAGGGGTGCTTCATTTCTGAAAAAGGCCTTTCATCATTTTTTTACAAACGATACCATTGCCTGGTTTACTGAAAGGGGTGTGGCTTTAAAAACCGAAGCAGACGGAAGGATGTTCCCGGTTACGGATTCATCGCAAACAATCATTGATTGCTTGCTGAAAGTAGCGGATAAATACAAAGTTGAGATCAGGATGAATAAAGCGGTTAAGCAGTTGTCGGTTGGTAGCCCACGGGATCCAGCGGATGGCCTGACGGCATTGAGCAGTGAAAGACAGTTTCAGCTTCATTTGGCAGATGGAACCATTTTGCAGTCAGACTATGTTTGCGTTGCCAGCGGCGGGTTTCCAAAATCGGTACAGTACGACTGGTTAAAAAAACTGGGACATACTATTGAGGCACCGGTTCCATCATTGTTTACATTTAACCTATCCGGAGATCAGATCACCTCACTGATGGGTATAAGCGTAGAAAACGTGCAGGTAAAAATTGCCGGTTCAAAATTATCAGAGCAGGGCCCGTTGCTGATCACGCACTGGGGTTTTAGCGGCCCGGCTATCTTAAAACTTTCTGCCTGGGGGGCAAGAGAACTGGCAATAAGCAATTGGCAATTTGCAATAATTGTAAACTGGGTACCGGATTATAATGAGAACAGCCTGCGTGAAAACCTGCAGCAGCTTCGTTTTAAGCTGGCATCGCAAAAAATGGTCAACCGCAATCCATTTGGCCTGCCCAACCGTTTATGGGAATTCCTGTTAAAACGTTCGGGCATACCTGAAGCCATGCGTTGGGCCGACCTTCCAGCCAAAGAGCAAAATATCCTCATCAAAAACCTTTGTGCCGGCGAATATGCAGTTAAAGGCAAAACAACTTTTAAGGAAGAGTTTGTAACCGCAGGCGGCATACAGTTGAGTGAGATCGACCACAATACCATGCAAAGCAAAATACACCAGGGTTTGTTCTTTGCCGGCGAGATCATCAATGTGGATGGGATAACCGGCGGCTATAATTTTCAAAATGCGTGGACCACGGGGTGGATAGCGGCTAAAGAAATTGGTTTAAAGGTTTAAAGTTTAAAGTTTAAGGTTTAAGGTTGTGTAAAGGTTTAATAACCCTTAAACTTTAGACTTTAAACCTTAAACGTTTTTTTAAGTTACTTTTGTCCCACCATCAGCTCATGAAAAAAATAGACCGCTACATACTGACCAAATATCTCACTACATTTTTCTTTTGTATCATACTGCTTACGGCTATTGTTGTAATTGTTGACATCAGCGAAAAGACAGACAATTTCGTAAAATCAAAATTATCCGCAACACAGATCATTACGGATTATTATTTTGGTTTTATACCCCGCATCGATGCCATGCTTTTTCCCTTGTTTGTTTTTATTGCCGTTATTTTTTTTACCAGCAAAATGGCCGGCAGGTCCGAGATCGTGGCCATACTCAGCAGCGGGGTGAGTTACCGGAGATTCTTACTTCCGTATATCGTGGGCGGTGTTTTGTTATCGGCGTTTTTATGGGCGGGTTACCAGTATGTGGTGCCAAAGGCAAATCTCAAATGGAGCAATTTTGAAGCAAAATATATCGACGGTCCGGTGGCCCCGGAAAGCAATAACTCCAATATAAAGCATAAAGTTTATTTTAAAACTGATTCCAATACTTATGTTGGCATTACAAGGTATGATACCACCCTTAAATCGGGGAATGGAATTTTTATTCAACGGTTCCAGGGCAACAAACTGGTTTATAATATACGGTCGGAGCAGTTCAGCTGGGACAGCACAGCCGCCAAATGGAAACTGGTGAATGCCGTTGAACGCCGGTTCGACAGCATTTCGGAACGAGTAGCCCGGTCACCGGAATTGCTCATCAATTATAATTTTAAACCCCGCGACCTGCGCAAGGATGAATACCTGAAGGACCAGTTGCCCACACCAGAGCTGGATGAATTTATTGCACAGGAAAGATTGCGCGGCTCCGAAATGCTGAACATGCTGCTGGTGGAACGGTACAACAGGGATGCCATCCCGGTTTCGGTTTTGATATTGACCATTATTGGTGCGGTACTGGCTTCCCGGAAAACAAGGGGTGGCAGCGGCGCACACCTGGCATTTGGCGTGCTCATCAGCATGCTGTATATCCTGTTCAGCCGCTTTTCCCTGGTATTTGCAACCAAGGGCAGTTTTACGCCTTTCCTGGCGGCCTGGACACCCAATATCTTTTTTGGCTTACTGGCTTTTTTCCTCTACAAAAAAGCGCCCAAGTAAAAACGGGTGTGCATCATTTATTAAACTGAACTTTCTTCTAAAACTTTTGTTTTAAAGGCATTTGCATCGTAATTTTAAGCCTCCGGCAAACGATCAATTGCTATATTCTTTTTAAGGATTTATTTGCTGTTCTGCAGGAACGTTAGCGTAAAAAATAATCAATCATTTATAATAATTTTTTATGGGTATTATTAAAGACAGGTTCAAAGAAAAAGCGGATGTGGTAGCAGCTGATATCAAAGCGCTGCTGAAAGAACATGGCGAAAAAGTGATCGGCGAAGTAACATTAAGCCAGATCTACCAGGGCATGCGGGGTATTACCGCATTGGTAACTGAAACATCGCTGCTGGATGCACAGGATGGCATCCGTTTTCGTGGTTATTCCATACCGGAACTCAGGGAAAAACTGCCCAAGATCCCCGGTGGTACCGAACCCCTGCCCGAAGGCCTGTTTTACCTGATGCTGGTGGGTACATTGCCAACCGAAGACGATGTGAATCATTTGAGCAGTGTGTGGCAGCGACGCAGCCATGTGCCCAATCATGTATTTGCAACCATTGAGGCATTGCCCGTGAGCACACATCCGATGACGCAGTTTGTGGTGGCCATTATGAGTTTACAAACCGAGAGCCAGTTTTCAAAGCGTTATGCAAAAGGGATGAGCAAGAAGGATTACTGGGAAGCGGTATTTGATGATACCATGGACCTGATCGCACGGCTTCCGCGTATTGCGGCCTATATCTATCGCCGTAAGTATAAGAACGGCGAACATATACAACCCAACGGGTTGCTTGACTGGTCGGGTAATTTTGCACACATGATGGGATTTGAAGAAGAAGGTTTTCATGAACTGATGCGTTTGTATATGACGATACATGCCGACCATGAGGGCGGAAATGTTTCGGCACATACCACGCACCTGGTAGGTTCGGCGCTCAGCGATCCGTATTTAAGTTTCGCCGCCGGTATGAACGGCCTTGCGGGCCCCTTACACGGGTTGGCAAACCAGGAAGTGATCAAATGGATATATGAAATGAGGGAAAGTATCGGAACGGATATACCGTCCAAAGCACAAATTGAGGAATATGTTAAAAAAACACTGAGCGAAGGAAAAGTGGTGCCGGGTTACGGCCATGCGGTATTGAGGGAAACCGATCCGCGTTTTACGGCTCAAATGGAGTTTGGGAAAAAGCACATGCCCGACGATCCGCTGGTACAAACCGTCTGGAATATTTACGAGGCTGTACCGCCGGTGTTGGGTTCCATTGCAAAAATTAAAAACCCCTGGCCAAATGTGGATGCCCACAGCGGGGCACTGCTGGTGCATTACGGCATGGTGGAATATGAATTTTATACCGTATTATTTGGAGTATCCAGGTCATTGGGTGTACTGGCCAGCCTTTGCTGGGACAGGGCCCTGGGCTTCCCGCTCGAAAGGCCAAAATCGGTGAGTACCCGTTTGGTGAAAGCCTGGCTGGAGGGTAAAGAAGAGATTTGGGGGGATTGACCGACCTCAGCCCCCGTACCCCTCGACCTCACCCCCCAACCCCCTCTCCAGGGGAAGAGGGGGCGATGAATCCTTCTTCGACATCAGGAAATCGATTGGGAATTTAATGAGGAATTTAAAATTGTGTAATTCTATGTTTTCCCTATGTTTCCTATGTCCTATGTGGTTCAAATTCGATCAATTGCGGTCAATAAATAATTGTTTTATATAAATTTAAAGCCGGAACTCATTTCCGGTTTTTTTTATTAATTTGGGCACTCAAAAATGAACCAATGAAAAAATTGATCCTGGTTACCCTGGTGGTTTTTAATTTCCTGAATGTAATAGCGCAGGGTACAAAGCCGGCAACGGCCAACCCACACATTAAGGTATTTAAGCAGTCTGTTACAACTGGCGATGTGGCAACGGCCATTACTGCCCTCAGTTATTATGTAAATGAGGCCGGCGCCAACCCGGTTTATGAGGATACGCTGGCCATGCTCTACATGCAGCAGAATTCCTATGTGCAGTGCTATTACTGGGCCGATAAGCGGTCAAAGGTAAAGCCCGATGACCTGGTTTTGATGGAAATGAAAGGCATTTGCCTCGATAAATTAAACCAGCCCAAGGAAGCCATTTCCATTTTTGAAAAACTGTATGCAAAAACGCAGAGCCCTTACCATGCCTATACCCTGATGGACCTGCAATACAGCATCAAAAGGCTGGCGGAATGCCTGGCAACCGCCGCCAGCACCGAAAGGCTGCAGTTCAAGCCCGAATATACCATCACCTACAATGTGGGCGAACAGGTAGGCAGAACCTACCTGCAGGCCGGCGTGTACAACATACAGGCCCTGGCATTGTACGATCTTGATAAAAAGGCCGAAGCAAAGCAGTATTTTGAAAAAGCCCTTGCCCTCGACAGCAATTTTGTACTGGCCCGCCAAAACCTGGAAGCATTAAAATCACTGGAATCCGGAAAAAATAATGTAACGCCGGGAAATAACAATACACCTGCTTCGCCGGCGAATAAGCAGAATTAAAAAAGAAATGTCAGCCTGCCTGCCCCGATTTTTTCGGGGAGCCTGCCTTGCTCCGCCGTAGCGGCTATGCAGAGGCGAGTCGAAGGCGGTTTAATAAACGAGGCAATTGAACAACCCGACAGCCTTTCTAATAATGAAATACAAATCTAAAATTGATTTTGAAGCAAGCCCATATGCCAGTATATTTGCAATCCAATTAAAAAATAATTGGAAATGGGGGGTTAGCTCAGTTGGCTAGAGCGTCCCGAAAGCATTCGGGAAGGTCGTTTCGGTTCG
>CAZBIK010000243.1:0-5619 GCA_964491955.1 uncultured Ferruginibacter sp. | reverse complement strand
TTATGTTCTTCCTGCAACCATTGCAGCCAGCCTTTATGTATTGGCTCCATCACTTTTATGGTAACATTATATATGATCATGTATTTTTCCTTTTATCAACTTCTGTAAGCATTTTATAAGAAAAGAAAAGTAATATGAATAATGCAGCAGCAATGGCACTCCAAAGGATCCATTTATTATTGTCAGTTGCAGTTTCCGGGGGAAGTTTTTCTGCAAAAGCATTTATTTTTCCAAACGGTAAGAAAGAAATACTGTCGGGAATGCTGCTGTTAAGTTTACCCAGGTCGTAATTGGGCAAAAGGGCATCTTCATTGCCCATGAACAGGGTATAATTACTGCCGCTATCCAGGTATGCTGTGATATAACGATTGCTGCAGGCTGTTTTAACGGTTTTTACAGTAAGCGGCAGATTGTCTTCATTGTAAAATAATAAATAAAAGACCTGGGCATTGGAAAGCGGAACATTAAATTGAAGGGTACTGTTATTTGAGACAGTAAATGAATGAGCCAGTTGGCCCGGATCAGCAAATGAACTGTTGGCAGTAGTAGGAATATAAAGTTCAACCTTTCGGCTGAAGTATTTTACACCGCTTACCTGTAACCGGATATGGTCAAAATGGAAGGGCAGTTGCTGTGTGATCTTTAAATAGGTTGTTTTGCCGCTGTCTTTTTGATGAATTACCGTTTCCGGGTTTTCGTTTAGTTTATATAAAGGATTTGTAATTTCAGGAGCAGGGGTATGTGCAACTACACCTTTAATATTGAACGGGTCTTTGTTATTATTGTGTATTACAATTTTAAAAGACGGGTAACTGGTTTGTGGAAAATTGATCCTGAAAATATTTTCTGTTGTATTTGGGGCCGCAACCGGGTTCAGCAAAACGCTGTCATTGATCACAAACCAGTTCTTTTTGTCATTGGTACCGCTAATGGTGCAAAATCTTTCAGCAGCCGTATTGGAAATAACCAGCCCGATATTGCTTGCAGTTTTTTGAGCGCTTTCAATGATGATGGTCGTATTTGTACCAGAATTTTCAGTGACCGAATATTTCAGGTTCATCATCAATTCATGGTTGGTAGGTTCATATACTGGGGTATGTAAAATATGCGGTATCCATTTGCCGGCTTCATTCACGATCCTGATATCGCTATAGTCTGTTTTACAATGTGCAGTTATTCCCGGAATCATTGCAATATTATAAAACCCGGCCGATTTTACAGTATCTGACCGGCTGTAAAAACGATACCCGTCTGTTTGGGCAGTGCAGGAAACAGTTATGAAAACCGACAATAACCCGTTAATCCACTTTTTCTTCATGATCAATAATTATTTTTTTTAAACGCTGGTACATGAATGAAACAACCAGCAGCAATACGCCCAGGCAAAAGAATGCGGCTATCTTGCCGGCTGCGGGAATATTCCTGATATCAAAAATGAATAATTTAAGCAACGTTAATGTAAACAGGCTTAGCGATATGATGCGTAATGTGCGGTATTTAAAGTGCATGCCGATCCACATGAATGCAAAGGAACACAGCCCCCAGAGTATAGGTAATCCCGTTTTGATATAAATACGCCGGATATTTTCAAACGAGTTATCAGCCGCATAAAAAATATGGTTTGCAATTAAATGTACCTCAACGCTTAAAATGATCACCATCACCGTACAAACGATCCAGGCAATAAAATTAAAGTTGCCTGTATCCGTTTTTATGTTTTGCTGCAACAGTTTTATAAGCCTGTACATGACCACAGCAATCAATAATGCAGTTACCCAATGGGAGATAAAATGACTACCGTTAACATGCTCTGTTAAAATCTGCGCCTGAGCTTCATAAGCATCTCCTGTACCGGCCAGGTATAAAAAGATACAAACGGCAAACCCGGCAGCAGCAGTTTTCCAGTTTAACCGGAGCTGATTAAAGTATTGAGTTACACTGATCATAATATTTACATAAGCCACTGTGTAGAGCAACAGGTAAAGCATATTTAATTTAGTGCCGGGGTAAAAGGAAACAAACTGGTGATTTATTTCCAAAGCGCCTGCTGCAAATAAAATGGCAATGGCAAAGATCCTGAATGTATTTTTCCCGGGAAAGACTGCAGCAACAATGGCCTTGGTGACGTCATCTTCTTTACTTCTGATTAAATATAACAGGTATGTTGCAATGGCAGCAAATAAGGTAGTGATAAAACCTTTGTTGAAGATGATGGCAAGATTATAATGGGTAAATGGCCCATACAGTTTTGCCCAGTCCATCAGTAAACTGATTAGCATCAGTGCCCAAACCAATCCGGAAGCAAACTGGATGATACGGATCTTTGATCTTGTAAACAGCCAGTAGAGTAAAACAGCCTCACTTGCCCAGAAAAGGGTAATGTAATTTCCGCTTAATTGTATGGGCGCAGTAATTGAAATAAAAGTGAGAGTAATGCCGATCAGCAGGTATAAGATATTGGTATCAACCCTGTGTTTTCGAAACAGGAAATACGATATACACAAATTAAATACACCCAGGGAAGTACTGAACAGTCCCCGGAAATCTTTTGCCTCCATATTGTTTAAACAATAAATGCCTGTAGCAAAATACAAACTGGTGTTGGCCAGCAATATCCAAAAATCAGACGCAATAAACCGTTTTTTTTCTTTTATGTTGTGTGCAATGTTGATGATGAAGTACAACCCGTAAAAAACAGTGGCAAATAAAAATCCATTGCGGTACGTAATACCAGGCTCATTCCCGTTTAAAAGCAGCAGCCAGCCTGCAAACATCAACACGGTAAAAATAAAGCTCAGTAGATTCAACAGCCGCCATGCTTTATGGTATGAAATGAACAACAGCCCGCTGTTTAAAATAATGAGGTAACTGAATAATACTTTATAGTTTCCGGTACCTGTACTAACCAGCAGCGGGGCCGCAAAACCTCCTATGAGGGCAATGATTGCCAGTTCCTGTTTATTGTATAATAGACAAAGTGTAACAGCAAAAAGGGTAATAACGATCATGATCACAAATGCCGTGGTCTGGCTGAACAGGTGAAACTGCTGGAATGCCAGGGTGATGGTAAAATAGAAAACTGCTATACCGCCACCGGCCAGAACCGAACTGAATCCCCTGTATTTGTTGCGAAATCTATGCGCCAGTGTAATTAATATTCCGCCACCTAAAATGCCGTTGGCAACACGGGCAACAGGGCCCATCCAGTTTTGATCGATGGAATATTTTACAAAAAAGCCAATTGCCAGCACCAAGACAGCAATACCAATTTTACTGACCAGGTTTTCGCCGATGAATTTTTCCATATCCGGATTGCGTTCAAAGAAACCGGGTGAAGGGGCAGTTTGTTTGAGCTGTTTGGGAACCTCAATGGTTTCTTTTACTTCAACAGTTGTTATGGGATGTACAACTTCTTTTTTGATAACTTCACTTACTCCATCCGTTGATGATCTGACTTCACCGGCATTTTCTGCCGGGGATATAACCGGCCCGGGGTCTTCTGCAATGCTAAACAGGCTTGTAAATGGTTTTGTTTCTTCAACCGGTTCAGGCTTTTCGGGTACTTTGGCAATTGTATCATCTTTTTTTTCGCCGGAAAAATTTAAAAGCTGCTTTCTCAATAACTTCAATTCTGCTTCCAGCTTTTGAAGATGCCGGCTGAGTTTACTGTTTTGATTAACGACGACAATGAGTATGGCTATCGTTAAAAGAAAGGAAAGGAATTCCATACAGTAATTGTTGGTTAAAGGCTAAGATAGAGCAGCCCTGGATGATTGCCTGAATTATTTTTGTTAAACTTTCAGTTTTGCATATACGGGGCAGTGGTCACTATGCTTAACATCATGAAAAATATCTGCGTCCAATAATTGTTTTTTAAGCGGTTCCGTTACCGTAATGTAATCAATGCGCCATCCCTTGTTGTTTAAGCGTACTGTTGGAAAACGCTGGCTCCACCAGCTATAACGATGCGGTTCGGGATGAAATTCACGAAAGGTATCTATCCACCCGCTGGCCAGGAAACCAGACATCCATTCCCTTTCTTCCGGTAAAAAACCACTGCTGTTCTTATTGCCTTTGGGGTCATGGATGTCTATTTCGTGGTGTGCAATATTGTAATCGCCCACTAAAATAATTTTCGGGTATTTCTTTTTCAGTTTGTTGAGATATGTATGAAATTCTTTGAGCCAGGCATATTTAAAATCCTGCCGTATATCACCGCTGGTGCCTGAAGGAAAATAAGCATTGATCAAACGGATATCACCAAAATCGAGTTGTATCACCCTTCCTTCGTCATCACTGGCCGAATGACCATTGCCATATTCAATGTGATCGGGTTTGATCTTTGAAAAAACAGCTACCCCGCTGTATCCCTTCTTTTGTGCACTGTACCAATGGTGGTGAAAACCCAGCGCTTCCAGTTGCTTTACATCCACATCGCCGGGTGAAGCCTTGGTTTCCTGTAAACAGATAATATCAGCCGGGTTTGTTTTAAGCCAGTCTATGAATCCTTTTTTGATGGCTGCCCTTATGCCGTTAACGTTGTAAGAGATGATGCGCATAATGATGGTTATATTTATACCTGTAAAAATAACGAACCATTATGAAACGTGTGGAAGACTTCGAAAGTGTTTATAATGTAAAGATGAGGCCCTGTCTGGATGAACTGGACCAGGAAAAATTGTCGGCTAATAACTGGAAAAAATTCACGATCTATACCGGTGCCGGCGCTTTTGGCTGTGTACTCTTATACTTTTTAAAAGTATTTCCCATTGGCCATATTCTGGCTGCCGGCATGCTTTTGATGTGTGTGACCGGGGTTTATTTTTCGGCAAGATACAGTGACCGTTATATTGATGATTTTAAGGAAAAGATCATCAGGCAGATCATTACCTATATATACCCGGCTGCAGTATATAAGCCCAATGGCTATATTTCAAATAAGGAATACCGCAAAAGCGGACTGTACCGCAGGCGGTTTACCCATTTTGATGGTGACGATTACTGGCAAAGCGTATTCAACGGTGTTGCTTTCCGCTGTTCCGAAATAAAAGCCTCGTATTCGGACCTGGCAGGCACTGAAAATATTTTTAAAGGTTTGTTCTTTGTGGCCCGGCTCAACAGTTCCATCCGGGGCGGAACCTATATCTGGATAAAGGGAAAAGCACAATTGCCCTCCAGCCTGGCGGATGAACATTACCGGATGTACCCATTACCGAAAGTGGTGCGCATGAATATCAGCCACGAACAGTTCAATAAAAATTATTCGGTATATACCACCAGCCCCGATGAAGCTTCCCTGATCCTCTCATATCATATGATGGATCATATGCTGCTGATCAGGGAGAAACTGGAAAAGGAAATTTCTTTTTCTTTTGTGGCAGGCAAATGTTATATCGCAGTGCCTTTTGAAGAGAACCTTCTGGAGCCTTCCGGCAAAGGCTTGCGGGATAAGGCGGAAATTAAAAATTATTTTTACACGATCCTGCTCGTGTTTAATATCATCCGAAGGATGGAACTGAACAGGCTTGCCTGATACCTGCTACGTTTATTCCAGTATTGGCCTCAGCCACCTTGTGGCATCATCAAGGCTCATGCCTTTTCTACGGGCATAATCGGATA
>CAZBIK010000242.1:0-5631 GCA_964491955.1 uncultured Ferruginibacter sp. | reverse complement strand
CCGTACCCGGAGTATGAATATTACAGCATCTGGATTGATTACAATCATGACAATGACTTTATGGATGCAGGAGAAGAAGTGGTAACCCTTTATACTGATTTTACAGGGCTCATTGCCTTTAATTTTACGGTTCCTGCAAATGCACCATTGGGTACAACAAGAATGCGTGTAATTATGAGCCACGACAGCCCGCCAACTCCATGTGGAACTTATGCAAGGGGCGAAACAGAAGATTATACGGTGCTTATCAATGACACCAGTACCGTGCCACCGGCCATACCAGCCGGATTATATGTTGACAATATTACCAATTCAAGCGCAAGATTTTTCTGGACCCCGGATAGCACGGCCGCTTCTTACAATTTACGGTACAAAAAATTATCAGAAACCACCTGGACCATTGCTTCGGTCAATGATACTGCGATCACCATTCCAGGCCTTTCTGCCATCACTGATTATGATTATGCCTGTGAAGCAGTAAGCAGTATAGGCCGATCAGGTTACACGGCTACGCAGACTTTTACAACCGCGGGAGGCCCGTTGCCAATAAATGGATTAGATCTTTCGGCAAGACGGCAGGGATCCAATGTATTGATAAGCTGGACTACAGTTGCAGAACAAAACAGTGCTTATTTTGATGTAGAGCGGAGTTATGATGGCAGTAATTTTATTAAAATAGGGCAGATTCTTGCATCCGGCTTCAGCACTAACCTGCGCAGTTACCGGTTTACCGATGTTAATGCTGCAACGACGCTCATATATTATCGCTTAAAAATGGTTGATGCTGATGGCAGATATAAACATAGCCCGGTAAGGATAATCACTAAAACAGATGGCAGTATACATGATTTCCTGTTATATCCTAACCCTGCTATTTCCTATGTGCATATTGCTTTAAGCGAAGCTGCTTCAACATCGTTTCAGGTACCGGTAACCAATCAACTGGGGCAGGTGGTAAAAACAACCAGGGTAAGTGCAGGCACACAATTAATAAAACTTGATATAAGCGAATTGCCTAAAGGTATATACGCTGTAATGATAAACGGCTACCCGGCTGTGCCCGTAAAAAAATTAATTAAAAGATAAATAGAACCGGATCTAATTTAGAATGTGTTGGGGATGTGTCAGCAATATTTACATGGTTTGAAGAAGACCAGGTGACGGCATACAATAATTACGCCGGCAGGAAAGTTGCCATTTGTAAACCTATAAGTAGCCGTTGCCTGGTTTTTGAACATCAACGTTATTGCCAATAATGTTTTCAGGGATTTTGATTCATCACCTAAATAATCTAAATGGTTAATTAAAAATGTAATCCGGAAATTTCAAACTCCCGATTATTCATTTTTCATTATTCATTTTTCATTCTCATTGCTCACCCCATCTCCTCCACCCATTTATCCCGGTCATCCGGGCTGAATTTCCAGGGCGCAAAATTATTTTCAATATTGCCGAACATCACGTTCCATTCCTGCGGGGCATTGCTGTCTTCCATGATAAGGGAGCGGCGCAATTCTAAAATGATCTCCAGCGGAGAGATCGAGACCGGGCATTCCTGCACACAGGCATTACAGGTAGTACAGGCCCGGAGCTCATCAACAGTTATATGGGAGAATAGATTTTTACCATCATCTTTAAATTCGCCGTTGGCACGGATATTTTTTCCAACAGCTTCCAGGCGGTCGCGGGTATCCATCATAATTTTACGCGGACTTAACAGTTTCCCGGTGAGGTTGGCCGGGCATGCAGCGCTGCAACGTCCACACTCCGTACAACTGTATGCATCCAGCAGGTTTTTCCAGCTAAGGTCAAATACATCTTTGGCGCCGAATTTCATTGGTGCTGCCTGTTCAGCAGGGGCCAGTTCAGGCTGCATCATATATTTCACTTCATCCTGTACGCTTGGCATATTGTGCATTTCACCAACGGGCTCAAGCCTGGCATAATACGCATTGGGGAAAGCGAGTAAAATATGCAGGTGCTTGCTGTACGGCAGGTAATTTAAAAACGCAAAAATGCCGATTATGTGCAGCCACCAGCAGGTTCTTTCCATGCCGGTCAAGGTTGATTCTGAAAAACCGTTTAACAGCGGGGCGATCATACCGGAGAAGATAAAATTACCGGTATCAGCATAATGTGCTGCTCCCTTTAATTGTAAAGCCCTGTCGGCACTGTTCATCACGAGGAACAAGGTCATTAAAATGATCTCGGTAATTAAAATATAATTGGCATCGCTGCGGGGCCATCCGTTGAGGTCCTTGCTGATAAAGCGTTTCAGCTTGAGGATATTCCTTCTTGCCAAAAAAATGATACATACCAGCAAAACACCTGCTGCCAGTATCTCAAAAAAATTGATCAGGAAAGTATACAGGCTGCCCAGGTAGGGGAGGAACAACCGGTGTGTACCCAGCATGCCATCCAAAACAATTTCCAGAACTTCCACATTGATAATGATGAATCCTGCATAAATAATAAAATGCATCACAGCCACCAGCGGGTTGCGGAACATTTTCTTTTGACCGAAGGCAAGGAGTATTAAATTTCTCCAGCGTTTTGCAGGATTGTCGCTGAGGTCTTCCGCTTTTCCTAAAAAAATATTCCGGCGTATGATGCCTATGTTTTTAGCGAAGAGCCAGATGGCGAAAGCTGTGGTTGCAATGAAAAGTATTTGTTGGATGATCTGCATGTTAGAAATTGTACCGCTAAGGTAATTGTTTTTTTTACCACAGATTACCTGTGTTAATCTGTGAAAACAAATCTGTGGAAATCTGTGGTTATTATTCGAAAATCTGTGGTTATTATGCGAAAATCTGTGGTTAACACTTAAATTCGTGGTACGATGGAAAACAACAATCAGATACTTACGGCCGGTGTGGCCACTAAAAAACTGCGGCGCATGGCCCTGCAGGTGGTTGAGGTAAATTATGCAGCCAAACAGCTGGTACTGATCGGCATTAAAGCACATGGGACTGTGATCGCTGAAAAAATGAGCCAGTATATCAAAGAAGTGTTTACCGGGGAAGTGATCGTACTGGAACTCAGAATGGATAAAAAGCATCCATCGGCCATAACCTTAAGTCCGCCATTCGACTTCAATGATAAGATCATCATCCTCATTGATGATGTGGCCAACAGCGGCCGTACCATGTTGTATGCCTTAAAACCTTTACTGGAGCAATATCCTAAAAAGATACAGACCATGGCCCTGGTGGAAAGAACACACAAAACATTCCCGGTAGATGTGGATTATGTGGGTTTTTCTGTTTCTACCACGGCTGATGAACATATACGGGTGGAAGTGGAGAACGGTGAAGTGGTAGGGGCGTGGATGGAATAGACTTCACACCTCACCCCATCCCTCTCCTAAAGGAGAAGGGGGTAGATTTCGGTTTTTATTTAATTTTCGTTTTATTATTGGGATCTTCACTAAAAGCTTCAGGTATTTTCAGCTTTATGAGTTAAAGGTCTAAAAACCAATTGCCCTGAATTTAAAACCTCCATTCGAAAATTCCAGTGCTGGCATGGGGATCTTTACAACATTCAATAAACGCAGGGCCAGCTTCAATCCTTTTTTATTGGTCTTTATTTTACTGAGGTCAATATCCGGGCTGAGGTACCATTGCCGGTAACGCTTGATATCGGTCCGGTTAAAAATGACATTGCCGTTTGCATCCTTGCCTATATTTTCATTGGCGCCAAACATGCCTTCGGCGCCGGTGCCCACGGCAATATTGAGCCATTTGGGCCATTTGCTTTCAGGAAAAAAGGAACGGATATTGGCACTCAGCCAGTAGGTCTGGCCGTTATAATCCTTTAAAAAACGTTCGGCCGTGCTTTTGCCAAAAATTTTATTGCTTCGTTCATTCAGTGCCGGGTCGCTGTAGGATTTGCGGTGAAAAGAAAATTTGAACAGGATGCGTTGTTCATCCCAGGCCAGTTCCTGCGCAATGAGCATGCCGCTGCCGATAAAGTTGGCTCCCACATCGGCCCAACTCCATCCCCATTCGGCACTGAAGCCATCCAACACTTCAATAACGGTGTGGTATACCGGCCCGCTCAGCCCCCCAAGCCAGATCCTTTTCTTCCGGTCAATGCCGGTCCAGCGCCAGAGTTCCATACTGGCCAGGCTTTCGGCATATACACCCTGTGCATGGCCTATCTTATCCATGCCTTTCCATTCGGACATATCATTGAATGTATGAAAATTACTCTGCGGGTAATTTTTGTACCAGGCATGGTAGAAGCCCAACATGGCCCCGCTGTACCCGGCAATGTTGGCCGCGGCGATGATCTTTACACGGCGGTTTATTTGTTTAGTGGTTAATTGGTTTATTGGTGGGTTACTGCCGCCTGTATCAGCGTTATGAAATGGCAAAGGGTTTGTTTTAACTGAAATATTGGGCTGAATAAAATGCAATGTGTCAGGCTGGGCAAATGATGTGTAACTGATCAAAGTGAATAGAAAAAAGCAAAGTAAGCTTTTCATTGTACCTGAGTCCCGGAATGAACTGGTTGAATGCTGCCAGCCTGCCTGCCGGAAGACAGGCAAAGTTGAATTATGTACAGGGATTGGGGCCATAAAAAACAAAAATACGTATAACAGGTGGTTGTTATTGTGTAGGGTAAGATTTACGAAAAAGATAATGAGGGGGATTTAGAACTTAGGCCTTACAGCAACGGGCATTTTTTTGCCGTATATAAGTGAATTGACCTGGTTCCTGATAATATCATTGGCTATATCACCGGCTATTTGTTCGCCGATGGATTGATTATTTCTTCTTTCCCATTCCCTGTTCCTGGCTTCTACCTGTGCTGCATTTAATGGAAAATACGGCCAGTACATCAGTTCATGCTTTGATGGTCTTACGTATTCGGAAAGTAAAGGGTTTGGTTTTAACGGCTTTTTAAATGCAGCATATAAAAGTGGATTCATCAGGGGGTATTTTCCAACCACATCATTATAATAAACCTGGGCAGATGCGACATTGGAAAATGAAAAGATTAAGCCAATAATTACCATTGGTTTCACCAAAAAACGGGTCAAATATGTATTGCAGCCGGGAAGCATATATCAAATCTAATTAATTTACTTTTATAAAGGATGAATAATTTATTTTTGAAGACACAAACATAAAACTATGGATGCAGCAACGCAACAAAAAATTGATAAGTGGTTAACCGGTAATTACGACCAGGCCGTTAAAGATGAAATTCTGGAATTGCAAAAGAGCGATCCGGCAGGCCTGGAAGATGCTTTTTATAAGGACCTTGAATTTGGCACCGGCGGGCTGCGCGGCATCATGGGCATTGGCACCAACCGCATGAATAAATACACCGTGGGTATGGCCACACAGGGTTATGCCAATTATTTAAAACAATGCTTTACAGGTGAAGTTGCCGTTGCTATTGCTTACGATTGCCGCAACAACAGCCGCTTTTTTGCAGAGATAACTGCCAATGTTTTTGCAGCCAACGGCATTAAAGTTTATTTGTTCGAAGCGCTTCGGCCCACTCCGGAACTGAGTTTTGCCATCCGCAAAAATGGCTGTAAGGGTGGGGTAGTTTGTACAGCAAGCCACAATCCCAAAGAATACAACGGCTACAAGGCCTATTGGGATGACGGCGCGCAAA
>CAZBIK010000241.1:3033-5634 GCA_964491955.1 uncultured Ferruginibacter sp. | reverse complement strand
TTCGACAAGCTCAGGCTGACAACTCACTGATTTAAGAAGTATTTCAAACGGAAAAACTACCCTGTTTTTTATTATTTCCACTTTGGTCTCATCCTGCTTAAATTTGCATTTTATCAAATGAATGCTTCAACAAACCTGCATTATCAATGAAAAAATTATTTATATATATCTTTTTGCCTGCCCTGTTTTTTTTTCAAGCCTGCACCAGCACAAGAACTGTTACTTCGGGCAGTGATGACGGAATAATTGAAATCACCTTTATCCAGGTGAATGATGTATATGAAATTGCCCCGCTGGGTGGTGGTAAAACCGGCGGGATGGCCAGGGTAGCTACATTAAAAAAGGAAGCGCTCCTGAAAAACCCGAATACTTTCCTGGTGATGGCCGGGGATTTTTTAAGCCCTTCGGTGTTCAACAGCCTGCGGCACGAGGGCAACAGGATACGCGGCAAACAAATGGTGGAAACCATGAATACAGCCGGGTTTGATCTTGCTGTATTTGGCAACCATGAATTTGATATCCCGGCGGCTGATCTGCAAAGCCGGATCAATGAATCAACTTTCAAATGGATCTCATCCAATACTTTTCAGAAGAAAGAAAAAGACACATTCCTGTTTGTAAAACAAACGGCAGCCGGGCACGAACCCTTTCCGTTAACCTATATCATGGATGTGAAGGATGCGGATGGTACAACAGCCAGGATCGGTTTTATTGGGGTAACCCTGCCGTTCAATAAAGCGGCTTACGTGGCTTATACTGATGTATTTACTGCTGCACAAAATGCCTATAATAAAATTAAGGACTCCTGCGAAGCCGTTATTGCCATTACACACCAGGAAATGGAAGATGATATTAAACTGGCAAAACAAATACCGGGTCTGGCATTCATCATGGGCGGGCATGAGCATGAACGGCATTATGCAAAGATCGGTTACGTGTATATTACCAAGGCTGATGCCAATGCCAAATCGGCTTATACCATCAACTTAACGGTGAATAAGAACAGGCGTATGCGTAAAGTGGAAGCCAGCCTGACCGATATTACCGACAGCATTGCTTTTGATCCGGCTACAGATGCGGTTGTAAAAAAATGGACAACCATTGCCAATAATAATTACGCATCGCTTGGTTTTGATGCCAATAAAGTGGCGTTGAGGTCCGGCGAACCGCTCGATGGCCGTGAAGCATATATCCGCAGCATGTCCACCAATTTTACCAGGCTCATCGTTGCTGCCATGGAAAAAGCATCGCCTGAAGCAGATGCAGTGATCATCAATTCAGGATCCATCCGCGTGGATGATGTTTTACAGGTTCCCGTTACACAGTATGATGTGATCCGCAGCCTGCCGTATGGCGGCAGCATCATGGAAGCGGATATGAAAGGCAGCCTGCTGGTACAGGTTTTAAATGCAGGCATCAGGAACCGCGGGAGCGGGGGTTTTCTCCAATATTCAACTGCGTTTACACAGGACAGCACCAGCGGCAACTGGTCATTGAAAAATATACCCATTGATCCTGCCAAACTTTATAAGATAGCGATCGCAGATTTTTTACTGACAGGTGGTGAATCCAACCTGGGTTTCCTAACGGGTAAAAATCCGGATATCGAGAAAGTGTACCCGGTTTATACTGATGCAAAGGACCTGCGGTCTGATATCAGGCGTGCGATCATTCATTATATGGAAGGGTTGGATAAATAAAAATACCAGGCAGCCATTAATATTATTTTACGTCAACAAGCCATTTATAAAACGTTTATACATCGGTGTTAATCCAGCACTTCATAAACACTGATGGCATTTGCCTTATTTTTCAGGCTTACTTCCCCGATCTTCCGGCATTGGAATGATTCCCTGACCTTTTCCCAGGCATTTTCGGTGATCACCACCTGGTTGGGGCCTGCAACGGATTGCAGCCGCTGGGCAATATTCACCTCATCGCCGATAACGGTATAGTCGAGCCGCCGCAGGTTGGCCGACCCGATATTGCCGGAGATCATTTCTCCGCTGTTTATGCCGATGGAGACCTTTGGAGAAAAATTCAGGGTACCGGGTTCGTCCGGCAGGGCATCAATTCTTTTACGTACGGCCAGGCAGGCATCAATGGCCCGGTCCAGATGGTAATCGCCGCGGAATACGGCCATGATGGCATCACCGATGAATTTATCAACATACCCGCCCTGGGCAATGATCTCCTTTACCATCACGTCGAAATATTTGTTCAGCAGCCTTACCACGGTATCCGGAGATTCTGTTTCACTGATGGAGGTAAAGCTGCAGATATCAATGAATGCCACACTGGCTTCAACGGTTTCATTGACCATCAGGGATGATTCAAATTCACGGCCTCCCATAAAATTAAGCACCGTTTCATCCACATACATTTTGAGGATATTGTTTTCTTTGATGGCTTTCAGGGTTTCTTTCAGCTGGTTCACGTGTTTAATGGTTTTCTCCATCGTCAGTTCCAGGTCTTCAAAATTCACCGGCTTGGTCATGAAATCAAAAGCGCCGCCGTTCATAGCCGGACGGATATTTCCCATATCGCCGGAGGCAGAAACAATAACCCAGTTTAAACAGCCGCGTTGTTCATTCAGTTGAG
>CAZBIK010000241.1:0-3023 GCA_964491955.1 uncultured Ferruginibacter sp. | reverse complement strand
ACATACCTGAGCACACCACCCAATTGGCTGGTCCGTTCCAGTTGTTCCAGCGCCAGTTTGCCGTTCACGGCAAATACGAATTCGTACTGGTGATCGCGTATCTTCTGCCGGAATTTCTGTTTGATGAGGACCTCCAGGTCCGTTTCATCATCAACAACCAATATTTTAGTCATCAGCTTATATTTTAAGTTTTTCTTTCAATGCGGTAAAATCAACCGGTTTGGTTAAAAAATCATCTGCTCCCAGTCTTTTGGCAGTATTATAATTTTCAGCATCGCCGTAGGCGGTGATCATCATTACAACAGGAGGGGGCTCGTGGTATTTCTGTTTGATGTGCGCCAGCAGGTCGAGGCCGCTCATGCCCGGCATATTGATATCTGAAAGGATCAATACGGCTTCATGTTTGTTTTCATTCAGGTAGGCGAGTGCTTCTTCCCCGGAAAAAGCAAATACAAACTGAACTGCGTTTTCCCGGATCTCCTTGCGGAACCGCTGTTCAAAAAGTGTTTTTACATCCTGTTCGTCGTCAACTACTAAAATTTTCATGTTGTACTGTTAAGGTTTAATTGGTAAGATAATTATAAATTCAGTGCCAGCCTGCGCTAAAGCTTCGGCCGGCAAGCCTTCTTTATATTTTGTTTCTACTTTCAGTTCGCCCCCGTGTCCTTTGGTAACAATATCGTAACTCATACTCAGGCCAAGGCCGGTTCCCTGGCCAGTTGGTTTGGTAGTGAAGAAGGGTTGAAATATTTTATCCAGTACTTTTGGCGGGATTCCGTTGCCGTTATCTTTTACTCTCACTTCCACTTTATCACCAATCTTTTTTGTAATTACCGATATGGTCGGCTCATAGTTGGCAATGCCCGACTTCTTTTTTTCATCCACCACATAAAACGCATTCGTAATTAAATTTAAAATGACCCTGCCAATATCCTGCGGAATGATATTGATGTTGCCAATACTTTCATCAAAATCGGTTTTCATGGATGCATTGAATGATTTATCCTTAGCCCGCAGCCCATGATAAGCTAACCGCAAATATTCATCTGCCAGGGCATTGATATCTGCTGGCTCTTTAACTCCACTGCTGCTGCGGCTGTGCTGCAGCATGCCTTTTACGATGGAGTCGGCCCGCTTGCCGTGGAAGATTATCTTTTCCTCATTATCGGTAACATCTTTTGCCAGCGCCTTAACTTCCTCATAATTGCCTTTTTTAATTTCTTCGTTCATCTCGGTAAGCAATTCCTTATTCACTTCCGAAAAATTATTGACAAAGTTTAACGGGTTCTGAATCTCATGGGCGATGCCTGCCGTGAGTTCGCCCAATGATGCCATTTTTTCTGACTGGACCAACTGTGATTGGGTGGATTGCAAATCAGAGAGCGTTTTTTCTAAAACGGCATTGGCTTTTTGCTTTTGGCGGTTGTTCCGGTATAGTAGTATCGTTACCAGCAGAATTACGCCCAACACGGCTACCAAACCAAGCATATTCATCTTAGTGGCATAGGCTGTTTTTTCTTCGTCCAGTTTTTTTAAGCGAAGCTGTTCATCAAAAGAAAATTTTTGATATTTAGTGAGGTTGCCTATTCTTACATTTTTAAGGCTGTCGTTTAATTTGTAAGCTAATTGCTCATACTTGAAGGCGCTGTCTGTTTTATTGTTTAGCTGGTTTGCATAGGAAAGGCTTCTGTAAGCTCCTAATAAATTACCTGCCAGGCCTGTAATCCGGGCTGTTTCTAATGCCTTTTTTGCATAGTATAAACAGGAGTCTTTTCTATTCTGTTTGCCAAATAGATTGGATACGCCGGAGTAGGATCCGACTAATGACCTGAGATAGTTGTCTGCCTGGTTTAGGGCTATTGATTTTTGCGCAAAAACAAAAGCAGAATCCCACATTTTTTTACGACCATAAGAACCTGCCAGACTAAGTAATGCATTACCCGTTCTGTGAAAACCGGACGCTTCCGCAAAATTCAGTGCTTTGTTGATAATAAGAATGGTAGAATCCGGGGGTAAACTATTGGCAAAGCTTGAATATCCCAAAAATATTACTTTGCCGTTATTGATAGATTCTCCCAATTTTACAGTCTCCAGGTAATATGATCTTTGTTTTTGCTTTTCATCTAAAAAACCCCAGAGGTTTCCCATCATTTGATGGTTCATTCCTAAAATTGAAATACGGGCTTCATGACTGTTTTTTGAATTGGAGAATGTCCATGGCCGCCAATTGTCAGCTTCATTTCTTTCATCACCTGCCAGTTTCATTGATTCTGAATGGTATTCATAACTTTTCATTAGATCCCCTAATAATCCCAGGCAATATCCTGCCTGGCTGTACCCATCGGCTTGCCATAATTTCCTGTTTAATTTTTTGGACAATGCCAACTGCTTTTCATGAAAATACAAACCGCTGTCGGCTATACCATCCTGGTAATAAAATCCCAGGCTGCGATAGGCAGCCATCTTTAGCGTATCATTCTTTTCTATTTGTATGCTACGTTTCAGGCTATCAGCTTGCTGTGCGGTTATATATCCCCAGGTGGGGTCTGTTTGTGCCATGGAGAATAATGGGAGAAGGCAGAGCAGAGATATTTTTACAAATGGTTTCATTATTTAGTTAGTTGGTATTTGAATGATAAATATTGATCCTTCCCCTTCCTTCGTCTCCACCTTCAACTCCCCACCATGTGCCTTCACAATATCATAGCTCAAACTTAATCCCAGCCCTGTTCCCTGCCCGGTGGGTTTGGTAGTAAAGAAGGGTTGAAATATTTTATCCATTACTTTTTGGGGAATACCGTTGCCATTATCAGCAACTTTTATTTCTACTTTCCCATTCAGCTTTTTTGTACTTACTGATACAGTAGGGTCGTACTCAACTCCCCCTTTAGGGGGTTGGGGGGTCTTCTTCTTTTCATCCACCACATAAAAAGCATTGGTAATTAAATTCAATATCACCCTTCCCATATCCTGCGGAATGATATTGATGTTGCCAATAGATTGATCAAAATCTGTTTTCATGG
>CAZBIK010000240.1:1505-5637 GCA_964491955.1 uncultured Ferruginibacter sp. | reverse complement strand
GATTTAAAGTAATTCGACATGGACCGGGTATGCCTTTTCCAGCCTGGCTTTTGCCGATTCCAGGCCGCGCATACCCCTGGCTATCAATATCAGGTTGTACCCGCGTTTGGCCAGGGCCTCAGCTATGGCAAAACCTATTCCCCTGCTTCCGCCGGCGACCAGGGCATACAGAGTATCATGTGGAATTCCTGTTGAAGGAATATTTTCATGCACGGCAACAACTGGTATGGTGAAGAAATGATCTGCCCCCGGCCTGCCGTGAGCAGTAACCCCGGCAATTGCATCCGTTGTACAAACTGTAAAATATAAAAGGATTATGCATGTTTTCATTGACCGTTTCATTATTTGGAGCCAATACGCTGTATTGGAATTTACTGCAGTTATAAATATAATATAAATTCAACCGGGTTGCTACGGGTATGGGAAGTATGTTGCTTTTTCCGCAACAGATATGTGAATGATGTAATTCTTTTACAAAATCCTGTAACGGTTTACCCTGCATAAAATCCCAATTTTAACCCAGAGGGAACGCAATACAAATTCCGGTAAACCGGCACTCCGATATCAAATGCTTAAAAAAATAAATTGCAGCCGGATTATTTTGATTTACCCGGATATTAAACCGAAATTCGCAAAAAATAAATTATGACCATTCAATTTAATACGGATAAGCACTTAACCGTTCACGAAGAATTCAATGCCAAGCTTACTGCCCTCCTGGAAAAAAAAATGAACAGGTTCAGTGAAAATATAACCAGGCTGGAAGTTCACCTGAGTGATGACAATGGCGATAAATTTGGCCAAAATGATAAAAAATGCCTGCTGGAAGCACGTATCGAACACCGTTCGCCGGTTGCAGTAACTGCCGGAGGCAATAGCTATGAAACAGCGGTAGAAGGGGCTGTGGAAAAAATGAGATCTGCACTGGATACCATTTTCGGTCGTTTGAGCAATCACAAATAACCTCAATGATAATGCATACCTGTGTTAAGTAATCCCCTGTGATGTTTTAACCGGGTTGATGAAAAATGGCATATTGCACAAATGTGAATATTATAAATCCATATAACAATTGTGTAATTTAATATGTCATTTTAATCTCATCTTTATACCTGCCGTTTATTGATAATCCGGCTGTTTGTTCCAGGCAGTAAATACTTTTTTTCAAAATACAACGGGTCATGATACATCTCTATTATTTACATTCATATGATTTGGATTATTCCGGAAACCAGAATAATAATGAACAGGAAACCTATATGTTATTACAGGATACTGCAAACCTTGCCGGCACCGGTAATATCAGTATTGAAGCTGAAATGGTTTCCAACCCGTTTCCATCAATTGATGAAGACGAAAGCATGAATCCTTATGCATAGTTTTCCCGGTTGTCAATCATTTTTACTTCTACGTAAAAAAATATTTTTACCTCCCAGGTCTGTAAAATAACATAAAATTTTCTGCCCCCTATCCACCCTGATAAATAGTTGTTGCATTTAACTGGACAACATTTTATATTTACCAAACCCTTTATTGAAAAAAAGGACTTTTGTATGAAAATCATTTATCTAGCCTTGATCACGGTAGCAGCCTGGTTAACGTCAGTTGCATTTCGTGCTGTTATACAATCCACGCATTCAAAAACAACTGCCCGCATTATTGCCGAAAAGAAAAAATTTGCCCTCCGTTGTTCTCCGTTATATATTCCTTCGCCAGGTGATGATATGCCACTGTTAAAGGGGTGGGGTAATTATGGCTGGAAGATAACCACAACATCAGACAGCGCCCAGGTTTATTTCAACCAGGGTATCAATATGTACTATGCATTTCATATTATAGAAGCAAGGGCATCATTTGATAAGGCCACCCGGTTTGATCCAAACTGTGCCATGGCCTGGTGGGGTAAAGCGCTGGCATTTGGCCCAAACATAAATGACTTTGAATACCTGCGCCCTTCTGATGCTTTTCCCTCTGCAGCAAAGGCAAATTCACTAAAAGCAACTGCAACTAACGTTGAACAGGCATTGATTGAAGCTATGATGGTTAGATATGTTGATGACAGTACGACCGACCAAAATAAACTGAATATGTTGTACCGCGATGCAATGGCACGGGTTTACTGGAAATTTAAAAACGATGAAAATGTAAGTACTTTATATGCCGATGCATTAATGCTGCTGCATCCATGGGATTTATATAACCATGATTTTACACCCAAAGCATGGACACCTGAAATCGTATCTGTATTAAAACACAGCCTGCGTTTAAATCCCAAACAACCGGGCGCCCATCATTATTTTATACATGCGGTTGAAGCATCGGCCAAACCAGAAGATGCTTTAAAAAGCGCTACATTTTTATCAACAGCCATGCCCGAAGTATCGCACCTTACGCATATGCCTTCACATATTTATATACGAACCGGGTTTTACAACAAAGGCATAACTGTTAACGACAATGCATTAAAAGGATATGGTAAATACCTGCAGCTTTTTCCTGCTGTAGAAGAAAACAGTTTACTCTATGACCTGCACAATGTACACATGAAACTAAACTGTGCTCAAATGGCCGGCAATTATAAGATCGCTTTGGATGCTTCGCTGGATGTACAGCATAAAATACCGGGATTTTATCTTTCGCTGCCCGGCGCCCTTGGTAATTACGTGCAATATGTTCACCAGTCTCCGTTATTTACGCTCGTACGTTTTGGCAAATGGTCAGCCATTCTAAAAGAACAGGTATCTGATTCATTAACTTATACCCCGGTTTTACAACATTTTGCCAGGGGAATGGCATTCGCCGGAACTAACCAGGTTTCCCTTGCAGAAAAAGAACTGGAAGCGATGAAACAGAAAATGGAAGAACCCTCTTTAAAAATTGCATTGGCTCCTTTTAACAATACATACGATCCGGCAACAGTTGCAAAACACATCCTGGAAGGAACAATTGCAACACAGCAAAATAATCATTCACAGGCAATTATCTATTTCGGGAAAGCTGTCGATTCAGAAGATAAACTGATTTATACCGAACCCCGTGACTGGCTGTTACCGGCACGCCAATACCTGGGAAATGCATTCATAAAAGCAGGGAAATACAATGATGCAATTACTGTATTCAATAAAGACCTTTTTATAAATCCTAATAATGGGTGGTCACTTACAGGATTGGCGGAATGTTACCGGGAACTTAACAATAAAACTGCACTGGCTGCTACCAATAAACGTTTAAAGGATGCCTGGTTGATTAAAGATCTACCTATTCATTCAGCCGTGTTTTAAAATACTTCAATGCCCGCAAAGCAGTTAATTACCTGTTTCATTGAAGACGGTAATTTTTTTGTTTTTCGGAAATCTAAATAAATTCTATTTCAAAGGAACAGTTCAATCTTCTATATTTACATACTGCTGCATTGTTTTGAGCAAGCTTTTAATTTTGATCTCCTGCTTCTGCATTTACAAAAAATAATTCCTATTTTTATTTCATGAATATTGACAGCCTTAACGACCTTCCGGAATGGGACGACCATGAGTTTGACGGTGATGAAGATGGCGAAGAATGGAAACCAAATCCCACAAAAGAAGCCTGCAAAGCCATGTACATGCAATGGAATATGGTGATGACCGTATTACAGGCTGCTTTTGACAGTTTAACCTTACCGGAAACAGCAGACCCTGTTGAAAAAGAAATGATAGAAGATCACATTTCCATGATCATGAATGATGCCTATGAAGTTGCTGTAAAAATTAAAAGCTCCGAAGCCGGGCTCTACACGATCCGGATGGAGAATGCATCCATCATCCGGAAAAATGCCCAGTTCATAAAGATCTCTACCAACAGTTTTATTGTTGATGAAAGGATGGACCCAAAACACCGGCTGGTGATCCGGGAAGAAATAGACCGGTTCAGGGAATTGTTTAAAACCTGGGTATCCACATTTCAAAAAGATGAATTTGAAGATGAATGGGGCCTTTTTGTGTAGTTGGCATGAAATCCTGCTGCAGCAAAATTCCGATAGTGTCACAATTTTAAAAGTTGCCAGGCTGTCTAATTAAAGCGGTAATTCATACTAATACACTTCTAAAATTTCCGTTTTTTCTACTCCCCGCCATTTTTCACTATCTTTTCCCAA
>CAZBIK010000240.1:0-1495 GCA_964491955.1 uncultured Ferruginibacter sp. | reverse complement strand
CTCCTGTTCATTAACGGCGTTATCGGTGCCGGTATTTTCGGGCTGCCCGCAAAAGCATTTAAAGAGACCGGCGTATTCAGCATAGCCGCATTGCTGGTTTGTGCATGTGCGGTATTTGTGATCGTGATGTGCTTTGCTGAGGTCAGCAGCAGGTTCACCAAAACCGGCGGGCCTTATGTTTATGCCCTTGCCGCTTTTGGCAAACTGCCCGCTTTCCTGGCCGGATGGTTGCTGCTGCTGACCCGTTTCATTACCTATGCAGCACTCATTAATTTACTGGTAACCTATCTTTCCGTTTTTTCAGATTGGTTTACCTTACCTTCATCCCGCATCATCAGCATTTTAAGCATCAGTATTTTTCTTGCGTACATCAATCATATTGGTGTAAAAAATTCAACCAGGGTCAGCAATTTTTTTACCGTAGCCAAAGTACTCACGCTTTTGCTGTTCATCATAGCCGGGATGTTTTATATTGAACCTGCGAATTTTGAGATAAAGCAAACACCCGGCTTTGCCTCGTTCTCTTCCACCGTCCTGTTGCTGATCTTTGCATTTGGCGGTTTTGAATCGGTACTGGTGAATACGGGTGAGGTTAAGAACCCGGCCAAAAGCCTGCCCTTTGCCTTACTGCTGGCCACTATTTTTATTGCACTGATCTATATTCTGATCCTCATCGTGAGCATCGGCACATTGCCATCGCTGGCATCCTCGGACAAACCCCTGGCAGAAGCAGCAGGCCTGTTCATGGGCAAAACCGGTGCCATGATCATTGCCGCAGGCGCCTTACTATCAGTTACCGGTACCCTGAATTCCATCATGATGGTCGGGTCCAGGCTTCCCTTTGCATTCAGCGAAGAAAAACAGTTCCCGCAGGTATTCTCTTTTATTCATCCAACCTATAAAACACCCACCTGGTCGCTGTTGCTTTTTGCAGCAGTAACCATCCTCATTTCTGTGAGCAATACCTTTATTTATGCCGCAACCATCAGTGCCATTACCCGGGTGATGACCTACGCGGTCGTTTGTATATCACTGATCGTGCTGCGCAAAAAAAATACCGGGCAAACCGGTTTTTTTAAGATCCCATTTGGAAATTATTTTGCCATAGCAGGTGTATTGATCGCATGCTGGCTGCTTACCGGTTCAAAACTGCGGGAACTGCGGGATATAGCCATTGCACTGGGTGTGGGGCTGATCATTTATGCATTGGTGGAACTGCAAAAAAAATATAAAAATAAAAAAGATCAGGATAGCACTAATCGATCAATCCCGTTACCTTAAAGAATGCCATGGGCAACAAATCAAGATCAATCAATCTAAAATGGTAGTTTTAACCTTAAATCATATGAATATGAAACCGCTTTGCTGTATTTTTTTCACGCTTTTCATTTCAGGCATCGGGTATGCCCAGGCAACCATTAAACTGGATGAAGTTAGCCAGCATATCGGCGACAGTGTAACCGTATGCGGTATCGTTAAAGACATGCGCTATTTT
>CAZBIK010000239.1:0-5655 GCA_964491955.1 uncultured Ferruginibacter sp. | reverse complement strand
CGTTTATCTTTACACGTGATGCCACGATCTTGGGAACAATGAAATTGTTGTCGATGAACTGTATGATGATGGTTGCTATAAAAACCAATAAGACATAGATCATGGAGTCCTTGGTTACAAAAGCTATGATCATGGGAAGTACTGTGCCGATGATCCCGCCTAAATAGGGGATGATGTTCAGTATGGCTGCCAGGATACCGAGTATAATGGCATAATCAATACCCAGCAGTAAAAGGGCAGTGGCATTGAGAACCGCCATGATCATCATTTCAAAAACAAGGCCAACCAGGTAGCTTTGTATGATGTTCTTTGAGTTTGTTAAAACGGATACTACAGTATCATGATGCTCGGTCCTGAACAGTTTCCGTACAAATTCAAGCAGCAGCGATTTGTAATACAGTATCATGAACAGGTAAACGGGGATCAGCACCAGGGTAATACTCACCTGTCCAAGCTGGGACAGTGTTTCACCATTGGCATAACTGCTTATGGCCTGGCTTTGGGTATCACTGAACCATTTATTGGTTTTTGACCTGCTGTAATTGAATTCCTGCGAAACCCACTTCACAAACTGGTCACCGGCCCGGTCAATTTTTATTTTGAATTGCGGGAACGATTCAATAAATACGCTCAGCCTTGAAAAGAAGATATAGAAAAGTACTACCAGGGTAACCAGCATGATTGAAACCACAATGGTGATGGCAGCGATCCTGCTTATTTTTTTCCTGATCAGGAAATTCACGAAGGGATTCAGCAGGATGGCGAAAACGGTTGCATAAACGATGGGGATAATGATATCACGGCCGATGAACATGAGATATACAAAACCAAAAACGCTGATGAATATCAGCGCAGTTTTGGCATAAAAAGGTAATTTAAGGGAATTGTCCATTATGGGTTTACAGGTTCTTGCTTTCTGTTGAAAAATTTATGAAACAGGGCACTCCCGGTTGATTTTATGTCATCAGCATTTTTGATCACTTTGCCGGCTACTGCCATTTCAAGAATGATGCCCAGCAACTTTTTGAACGGGTTGGCAGTGCTTCCGATGACCAGTTTTTTGGCCAGTATACCCGTGGTAAGCCCGATGGCTGCATTGAATACATCCAGTTTCAGGTCGGGTGACCTGGCGGCGTCTTTAAGTGAGTTTTTGATCAGGTTGAAAGGCTTTAAACTTTCTGCTGTGTTTTGAAATGCCAGTTTCAGCCTGGCCAGTTCACCGGCTTGCCGGATCTCCAGTTCGCGGATGGCCCTTTTAAGGTCCGCGGATGTTTTGATTGTTTGCATGATTGATTTCAGTCAAGCAATTGCCTGATAACGGCATTGCTTACACGGGATTTAACAAATGGATGAATGAGGAGCAATATGACCCCGGCCAGTGCATAACAGGCGGCGATCACCAGGAACCCGTAATAGGTCTTGCCCAGCAGTTCACCCAGCCAGAGTGCTATGGCTATATTTATGGTGAACACAATGAACGAAACAATGATGGTGATTAAGGAGCCGGTGATGAGGGAAGTAGTTACAGCAGCCGTTTTATCCAGGGTTTTCAGTTTAATGATCTCCATGCTGGTATTGCCGTAGGCTTCTGCGCTTTCCAGGAGCGGTTCCATCAAATTTGTATTGGTTTCCATTCTGGTTCAGTTTAAAAAAACAGCCGGATGCAGTGCTCCCGGCTGTTTTACATTTATTTCCGGATAATATTTTACAGGTTTGTTCAGCTTAATTTAAGCTTTTCAATGACTGCTTTTCCATTGTCGGCAAATTCATTGGTTTTTTCTTTAACCAGCTCTGTTTCTTTTTTGAATTTGTCTACCATTTCCCCGAATTTCTCTTTCATGGAATCTGTCAGGTCATTGCTTTTGTCACGGATCTTCTTCCTGGTATCGCTGCCCTTATCGGGTGCAAAAAGAATACCGAGTGCACCGCCTATCGCTGCTCCTAAAAAGATCGCACCGATTACTTTTCCTGTGTTGTTTGAGTTTCCCATTGTATTGTATTTAATTGTTTAAGATGATGTGTTTGTTACAGGATCTTTCGCCCCTGTATGATCCGGATCAAAACCGCAATGACTGCGATCACTAAAAGAATATGGATGATGCCCCCGGCTGCAAATCCCAGGAATCCGATGGCCCATATGATAACCAGGATCACCGCGATCGTGTACAATAAATTTCCCATGTTGTTTGTTTTACTATTTGATTTTTAATATTGTTTCCTTATCTGACCCGGTTTTAGTTCTCCTGTTCACCGGTTGTGTATAACCGGCTTTTTTCCCGGTCAATTTCATGATCCACCAGGTATTTTTTGCAGGGATCGTAAACAGGTTTATATGGCTTTTGTCATGTGGCATAAATTCCGGCACGGGGTTTATAGTATCCTGACTTACAGTACAGCTATCCTTTCCAGCACGGCCTGTTCTTTATTATAATTGTGAAATAAGTATCCTGATCTCGTCTTTTGTTCTGCCTAATTTTGTCTGCAGCCTCGTTAACAATTCATCCTGTTTTCCTTCATTCAACAGGAGATCACTTTCTGTCAGCATGCCGAATTTCTGTTTTAATTTTTCCTTGATCTCAGCCCAGTTCGCTTTTAATTCTGTAAGATTATCCATTCAATAAAATATTAGTTGCTTAAAATTCAGGTATAACAAAGATGCAATTTCATTCATGTTTTTTTGTTACAAAACCTTTGAAAAAATTTATATGATTCACACATTCAGGGAGTATCCAGCATCCAGCATCCAGTATCCATTATCCTGCATCCGCCTCCCGTTTATTGAATACTGTCTTTTACATTTTTTATGCCTTCAACAGGCAGCGGATTAAGTTTCTTTTTTGCATCAGTTTTCTTTTTCAGGTCAGCTGCTTTTTTTGCATCAGCTGCTTTTTTGACATCTGCTTTTTTCTGTTTCTTAAAATATCCCCTCAATAAAAAACTGTTCTTAACGGCATCCATGTTATCACTCAGTCCTTTTGTTCCGCTCTGGAGATTCGACATGGTTGAATCAAGCTTATTAACCAACCCGCCTTCATTGAGGTTGGTAGTGAATTGTGCAAATTCATTGGTACTTGTTTGCAGGTTGGTCATGGTGCTTTTTAAACTGTTGGAAAATCCTTCATCATCAAGCAATTTGTTCAGCACGCCGTTGCCATTGTTCATTTTATAACTGAACTGGGCCAGTTGGGCTGTTATGACACCGGCATTGTCTACACTGCCTTTTAAACTGCTCATGATATCAGCCATTTCTATCGGGTTCGTGGATTCGATCTGTGCATTTTCCTTTACAGTTACCGTACTGCTTATACCGGGTGATATGGCCAGCACTTTATCACCCATCAGCCCGTCGGAACCAATACTGGCAGTGGCATCTGTTTTTATGAACTGCTGTACTTCTTTCCGGATCACCAGGGTTACCCGCACAGAAGAATCAGTGATGAGTTCAATCTCATCCACTGTGCCGATATTGATGCCTGAGAACCGTACATTGTTGCCCACCTGTAACCCGCTCACCGTTTTAAAAACAGTTTTTAAATGAAAAGTGGAGCCAAATAAATTTTGCTGCTTCCCAACAAAGTAAATGGTAAGGGCAAATGCAAATAGGCCAATGATAATGAACATGCCCAGTTTCCAGGTATATCCTGATTCGTTTTTCATACGGTAACTTTTAAATAATTAAATAAAAAATGAACGCACCCATTCGTCTTCACTTTTTTCCAGTGCATCATAACTGCCTTCAGCATGAATGACCCCGTCTTTTAAAATGACCAACCTGTCGCCGGTTAACCTGGCGCAGGCCATATCATGTGTAATGATGATTGAGGAGGTCTTATTTTTTTTCTGGATGGATAATATCAGTTCACTGATCTCCCGCGAAGTGATGGTATCCAGGCCGGTAGTGGGTTCATCATACAGGATGATCTCGGGTTTTAAAATAAGGGTACGTGCCAGGCCGATCCGCTTACGCATACCACCGGATAATTCGGAAGGCATTTTATCCAATGCCTCAACCAATCCTACATTTTCCAGGGCTTCTGTTACGGCGTTATTCACTTCTTCAACCTGTAAATTTTTTGAATGTCGTCTCAAAGGGAATTCCAGGTTCTGTCTTACGGTCATCGAATCATATAATGCTGAATTCTGGAACAGGAAACCAATTCTTATCCTCACTTCATTCAGTTGTTTATTATCCAAACCGGCCAGGTCCTTCTCAAATACGTTAATATCTCCCTGGTCTGCTTTTACCAATCCTACAAGGCATTTGATCAAAATGGATTTACCCGAACCTGATTTGCCCAGTACTACCAGGTTCTCACCTTTGTGTACATGCAGGTCAACCCCTTTTAAAACCTGGTGATCACCAAAAGATTTATGTAATCCTTTTATATCAATTACCGGTGCTGTATTTTCTGCAACCGGCACTTTGGGGATATGTATTTCTGTTGTAGTCATTTTGTAATTAGAAAAATAAGTCTGTTATCTGCACGGCCAGCATATCAATAATAAATATGGTCAGTGAAGCGGCTACCACAGCAGAGTTGGCGGCCTTGCCCACACTTTCTGTTCCGCTGGCTGCATTATAACCCTTGTAACATCCGATCATACCGATAAAAAAACCAAAGAAAAATGTTTTTATGGTTGCCGGAATGATATCGAGGAAATCGAGCGAGGACAATACTTTGGCAAAATACCTGAACAGGCTCATGTCGCTGTGGATATTGATACCAACATAGCCTCCCATAATGCCAACGCCATCTGCAAAGATCACCAGTATGGGTATCATCAGGGTAGCGGCGAGGATACGGGTCACCACCAGGTATTTATAAGGATTGATCCCTGATACTTCCATGGCATCGATCTGTTCGGTCACTTTCATTGACCCCAGTTCGGCACCAATGCCTGATGCAATTTTTCCGGCACATATTAATGCGGTGATAACCGGCCCCATCTCGCGGGTCAGCGAAACGGCCACCATCCCGGGAAGCATGGTAACTGCACCAAAATCGACAAGAACCGGGCGCGATTGTATGGTTAGCACTAATCCGATAATCGCTCCGATGATTGAAATAAGCGGCAATGTTTTATATCCGATTTGATAACACTGGCGCAGAAATTCTTTCCATTCAAAGTTGCCCGAAAACATCTCCCTGGTAAGGTGTGCCATAAATAAGGAAACATCGGCCACATCTGTTAAAAAGTTGCCTGCATCTTTTGTTTTAACGAGAGTTTTCTCGCTAAGCCGTGTCATGGAATGTTTCGCCACATCCCGTACTTTCGGGATAACTTTGATTGCAGGGTTAAATTTTCCCATTTTTATTATGCCTTAGCTGGTTATATATGCAAAATTAAGGGCAACTTCCTCCAGATGTGTTACATAACTTTGAAAATAAGTTACATGATTCACACATCGAATTCCTATCTTTTCAGCGAGTCTTTTTCAGCAGTTTTTGCTTTCTTCTTAAAAAATCCCCGAAGTAGAATATTGTGTTGGGCAGCTTCAAGGTCTTCATCCAATTTTTGCGAACTGCTCTCCAGATTTTTAAAGGATTCCTTTAAAAGAGCGCCTGCTTCTTCATCGTGGAGCAATACACCAACTGCAGTTTTTGGGTTATTGCCTGCCTGTTTGAGATTTGCAATAAACACCGATGCGGTATC
>CAZBIK010000238.1:0-5656 GCA_964491955.1 uncultured Ferruginibacter sp. | reverse complement strand
CAGCATCCAGAACGCCGTCGCCATCACGATCTAAAACAACTGGTGGTGGTGGTGGCGGTGGTGGTGGTGGTGGAGCTTTTTCTTTACCGATATTCTGTGCTAAACCAATTGAATAGAACAGGTTGTCACCGGTAACTTTCTTATTGCCATAAGCAGCATCTTTTTTGGTCAGGTCCCACCTGTAGTTGGCCTGGATAAACATATAAGTGATGCTGTTGAAATTAACCTGGAGGCCAAGACCTGCAGGAACATAAAAACCAATTTTATCAGTATAATATCCTGCACCGGCACCTACTGTTAAGAACGGATTCAATAAAGCCGCATCATTAAAAGGGCGCAGGTTAAGGGTTGGTTCCAGTTCAACACCGAATTCTGTTTTTTGTGTTTCCCCGGTGCGGATCGCACGGTAATCACGAAAACTTACATTGGCTTTTACGGCAACGTCAATTTTAGGGTGAATACCTTTCCAATATGACAAAGAAAAACCTTTATCCATATCAGCAAATTTACTGTAAACCTTTCCGGTGATCGGATCTTTAATACCCAGGGGGGCAACAAAATCCTGCATATTATAATGTAAACCGAAAAGCGGACCCTTTTTCTCTCCCTTTCCCATCTTTTTTTGAGAAAAGGCACTTGTGGCTAAAAGAGCTAATGCCAGAATTAGTGTTAGTTTTTGTTTCATAAACTTTAATTTTATTAAAATTTTTTTTCTGAGTTATGTGCAAATATAATGTTAAATTAATGGAAAGGCAAAATTTGTATCTAATTTTATTATTTGCGTTAAAATAGTTATTATCAGACCTTTACCAATTTCCATTTTCCCTTTCTGAAAATTAATATACTAACCAATGCCAGTAAGGATTCTGCCACCCCTATGGCAATATACACACCCAATGTACCCAACTCCTGGTATTTTGCCAAAAAATAAGCCAGCGGGATCTGTAAAGCCCAAAAAACGAACAGGTTGATATAGGTGGGCGTCTTTGTATCCCCGGCCCCGTTAAAGGCCTGGCTGATGATCATGCCATAGGCAAAGAAAACATAACCAATAGCCAGTATTTTCAGGCATTTTGTGCCTTCAGCCACCGCTGCTGCATCCTGTATAAAGAACAACATCAGGCTTTCTCCAAATACAAAGAAAATGACGGCCACAACTGCAAAAAAACAAAAAGTAATAAAAGCGGTGCGCCAGACCGATCTTTCGGCTCTTTCGGGCTGCCCGGCGCCCAGGTTTTGTCCAACCAGTGTGGCTGCGGCATTGGCAAGCCCCCAGGCAGGTAAAATGGTGAATATACAGATCCGGATAGCTGTTCCATAGCCTGAAACTGAAGCCGGCCCTGATTCTGCAATGATCATGGCCAGAAAGATCCAGCTGCAGCTGCCGATGATGAACTGGAACATCCCGCCTGAAGAGGTTTTAAGAATATGCCAGATCAGTACGAATTGTATGGTAAATTGTTTTCGTACCAGTTTTACCAGTGACCGGCCATTGAATAAATAATAGAACTGGTACAATACTGCAAAGGACCTGCCGATGGTAGTTGCCACAGCAGCTCCCACGATGCCCATTTCGGGGAAAGGCCCGATGCCCAGGATCAGCAGCGGGTCCAACACAATATTGATGGCATTGGCGATCAGCAGGGCCCGCATGGCAATGGCGGCGTTGCCGACTCCCCTGAAAACAGCATTGTTGATGAACACCAGCACAATAACTATGTTGCCGGTAAGCATGATCTGGGTAAACACATAATTTTCTGAGGCAACCTTTTCTGTAGCCCCCATCAGCATCAATATCTCTTTGGGATATATAAAACCGATCACACTGATGATCAGTGAAAGGAATGAACCCAGTAAAATGGCCTGCACGGCTGTTTCTGCAGCCAATATATAGTTTTTTTCACCGGCCCGCCTGGCTACGAGGGCAGTTACACCAATGGATAAGCCCCAGGCCACCGAATACAAAATGGTGAGTGATGCTTCTGTCAGGATCACTGTTGATGATGCTTCGATCCCGATCATATTGACGAAATAGATATCAACAACCGCAAACAAAGCCTCAAGTACCATTTCCAGGATCATGGGAATGGCCAGTAAAAAAATGGCTTTGTCAATGCTGCCGGATGTAAATTCCCCGGTATCGCCTTTGACAGCCTGTTTGAATAAACGTATGTATGTATGAATTTTTTTTGTTGAAATGGCCATGATCGTATTTACAATAAAATGGTAAGAAAATAAATGAAAGGTTATGCAGGTTTGCACTAAACCAAATGATGAATAAGGAAGTTGAAATTTTTCCTTAGCAGATAAAATACTTCATAGCAGAAAATTGAAGCTGCAAATCTATAGAATTTATTAATTCTAACAGCAATACTGGTATTATTATTTCCCGATTTTTTTTTGAAAAGCCTATATTTGCAGCCGATTTTGGCTCGGTAGCTCAGTTGGATAGAGCATCAGCCTTCTAAGCTGAGGGTCATTGGTTCGAATCCAATCCGAGTCACGATTTAAAAAAGAGTCGCTGTTATGGCGGCTCTTTTTTATTTTTATAAAAACAATGCAGCATGGAAGTAAAAATGGAAGCCTCCTGGAAGGAAGTTTTAAAACATGAATTCACCAAACCTTACTTTCAGCAGATCGTTACTTTTTTAAAAACGGAAAAAGCCGCCGGCAAGATCATTTATCCACCGGGATCGCTCATCTTCAATGCTTTTAATCAAACCCCCTTTACCCGTTTGAAGGTGGTGATCCTTGGCCAGGACCCCTATCACGGGGAAGGCCAGGCACATGGACTGAGCTTTTCGGTTCAAAACGGTATAAAGCCACCGCCATCCCTGGTCAATATTTACAAAGAGATCCAGAATGACATCGGCATTGCCATGCCGGCAACCTATGGCAATTTAACCCGCTGGGCCGAACAGGGTGTCTTGTTGCTGAACGCTTCACTAACGGTAAGGGCTAACGAACCAAACAGCCATGCCCGGTTCGGCTGGGGCGATTTTACGGATGCGGTCATCCAGAAAATATCCGACGAAAAAAAGGGCATTGTATTTTTACTTTGGGGTAAGTTTGCACAGGAAAAACAAATACTGGTAGATGAAACAAAACATGTGGTATTAAAAGCGGCGCACCCCTCCCCCTTTTCTGCTGATAAAGGTTTTTTCGGGTGCAAACATTTTTCCAAAACAAATGAGATACTGGTAAAGCAGGGCATGGCCCCGATAGACTGGAAATTAATGACCCCATAAACAATTGATGTAATTTAAATGAATGAAACTGTACATACCAAAAGTACTGCTGCTCCTTCAGGAATTGGAATTGCAGTTTTCGGGAGGATCTGGGCCTTTTGGGGGCTGGTCAGTTTTTTAACCACTTTCCTGGTCATTTTTCTTCCTTCCATGCTGTCCAACTTAATGGATGATCCCAAAGGACAAAATTATTTTATCCGGGTTTCAAGAATATGGATGCGGGTATGGTTGTTTTTGATCGGGTGCCCGGTAAAGGTGACCGGGAAAAATAATTTTAAACCCGGTACTGCTTACATTGTTGTTTTCAATCACAATGCATTGCTGGATGTTCCTTTATCGGCCCCCTTTGTTCCCGGCCCGAATAAAACGATCGCCAAGGCATCCTTTGCCAAGATCCCCCTGTTTGGATCATTCTATAAAAAGGGTTCAGTGCTGGTTGACCGCGGCAATGATAAAAGCCGTACCAAAAGTTTTGAAGCCATGAAAAAAGTACTCGCCCTCGGCATGCACATGTGTATCTATCCCGAAGGCACCAGGAACCGTTCAGCCGAACCCATCAAATCATTTTATGACGGTGCATTCAGGCTGGCCGTGGCCACACAAAAGGACATCATGCCCTGCATCATCACAGGCACCAAAAAAGCGATGCCGATCAATAAAAAATTCTTCCTGCTGCCGGTGAGGTTACGCATGCATTTCCTGCCGCCGGTCTCCTCCGCATCAATAACCGTAGATCATTTAAAAGAAAAAGTTCATCAAACCATGCTGAAGGAATATGTGGAGCGGGTTTAGGAGTCGGGAGTCGGGAGTCGGGAGTCGGGAATTAGGAATTGGGAGTTGGGAGTTTACAAAGTATCCATGTATCCAGCATCTAGTATCCAGTATCCAGTATCAAATCATTTATTCTCCTAATTACTAAAAGATCTACAGGTCATAAAAATACCTGGTCCTGTTTATTTTCAGGTCGCGCAGCAGCCCGGATTTGGGGCTTATACTGATATTGAACGAACGATACCGCCCAACAGGTGAAATATTGATCGCCATCTGCCAGCAATGCATCTCCCTGCTCAGGTACATGCTGATCATGCCCAGGTCTTTGAGGGTGATGTTGTATGACCCGTTCACGCCGATCTGCCACTTGGGCGTCAGGTTGAGTGATCCCGTCCAGCTGACATTCTGCGAAAAAAATCCGGTATAACCTGTACCCAGCCCGTTGGGGATACGGTTATACGTAAACGCATAAGAAAAACTAAAGCTCCAGGGGATGTTAAAATTGGCAAACTCGCCGGGGTTATTGCTGATATAAGCCGCTTCCTGCTGGTACTCATTTAACGGCAACCCGGAAACGCTGTTCAACTGGGAATTCATCTGGTTGTTCAAGGGCAGCTTTTCATCTTTGTCGCCGCCGTGAAACTGGCTTTGAATGGCAATATTGGCGCTGGTTAATTTGCCCAGTGCCACTTTCCGGTTCCACACCAGTTTATCAATAAATTCGCCGTTGCTGCCGGTCAGATAAGGTACCACAACAGCGCTTGCAGAAATACTGATCTTTTCAAACAGGTTGGTGCGCATGTTGATGTTGAACGGGCTCAGCTGGAAAGAATCCTGCAGGAAATTATAACCGCTGTTGATGCTGAATCCGTCAATGAGGGTGATCTTTTTGACGCCCGCAGCAGAGGTATCTTTTTTACTGCGCAGTTTCATCTGGATGTTATTATCGATCCCAAAACTCAACCCGCCAAACCTGCCTTCTCCAAATGCCCCGAATACACTGCGTTCATAATAGGAATACCTGCTTTTGTTCCCAAAAGTATCGATCTGTGTTGTGTACCAGAACTGTTTATTCATATCCGGTTTATAGCTTGCTGAAAGCGTTGGCCGGATTTCATGGCGGATGGCCTGTACCTTACTGTTCTTTTTAAAGGTGAACATACCGAAAATGCGGGTGGAGATGCCCATGCCGAAACTCATTTCACGGGCAGTAAAAAAACCTTTCTTTATGCTGGTGTCTATTTTTTTATCCGCAGGGTTCCAGCTCCTGGTAAATCTTTCCTGGTACCATTTTTCCTGGTACGAAATATTGGGGGCAACCTGGAAATTGCCGATCTGCGGCAGGGATAAACTAATCGGCACATTGTGTGCGGCACCCCATTGATAGTTCCTCGTAAATTCGCCAAAGAAATTACCCAGGGTATCATAAAATGAAGACAGGCTGCGCACATTGGTATTCAACGCAATGCCGATATTCTCGAACCATTTGTATTGGCCGATCACTTCCTTGCGGCGGAATGGATACAGGGTATTCACATTAAAACCGATATCCGGTAAATTGATGTTGACCTGTTTGCTGTTGGTGTTTTGATTGTGGTTACCGCTTACATTCAGGTTAAACGGCTTGTCTTTCCAGA
>CAZBIK010000237.1:0-5665 GCA_964491955.1 uncultured Ferruginibacter sp. | reverse complement strand
AGGAGTTTATCCCCTATCTTTTATCGAAACCGGGGAATGGTTAACGGGATATGTGACAATTTTGTGCAAAACTGTAAACAGACCAAAAAAAATCCCTCCCGCATTACTGCAGGAGGGACTGTATTTTTAGGCGCTTACCTTTAAACCCTTAAACGCCTTAAACCTTTCAACTTATTAGTATCCACCCATTCCGCCCATATCCGGTGCGCCATGGCTGTGCGGAGCCTCATCTTTTGGCTTATCTGCTATAACACATTCTGTGGTTAACAACATACCTGCAATGGAAGCTGCATTTTCAAGGGCAACACGGCTTACTTTGGTTGGGTCAATAACACCCGCTTTAAATAAGTTCTCGTACACTTCAGTCCTGGCATTAAATCCAAAATCACCCTTTCCTTCCTTGATCTTTTGCACTACAATCGATCCGTCAATGCCTGCATTGGCGGTAAGGCAGCGGATTGGTTCTTCCAAAGCACGGCGCACAATGGCCATACCGGTCTGTTCATCAGCTATCTGTCCTTTTACTTTTGGTTCCAGGCTGGCTACAGCACGGATATAAGCCACGCCTCCACCGGGTACAATGCCTTCTTCCACTGCAGCCCTTGTAGCATGTAATGCATCATCCACACGGTCCTTTTTTTCCTTCATTTCTGTTTCAGTGGCAGCTCCAATATATAATACCGCAACACCTCCGGCTAATTTTGCCAGGCGCTCCTGTAATTTTTCCCTGTCATAATCAGATGTGGTTGTTTTGATCTGTGCCTTGATTTGCTCAACACGTCCAACAATGGATTTCTTATCTCCTTTACCACCAACAATGGTTGTATTGTCCTTATCAATGGTGATGGATGAAGCCTCTCCCAGTGCACTAAGCTGAACATCTTCCAGTTTACTGCCCATTTCCTCGCTGATCACTTCACCACCTGTAAGGATAGCTATGTCTGTGAGCATTTCTTTCCTGCGGTCGCCAAAGCCGGGTGCTTTAACAGCAGCCACTTTGATGGTACCACGCAGTTTATTAACTACCAGTGTTGCCAGTGCTTCACCTTCCAGGTCTTCAGCAATGATCAGCAACGGGCGGCCGCTTTTTGCTACTGCTTCCAGAACCGGGAGTATATCCTTCATCGTGGATATCTTTTTATCATAGATGAGGATGTATGGATTCTGCAGTTCAGCCTGCATTTTTTCGCTGTTGGTTACAAAATAAGGTGAGATATAACCGCGATCGAACTGCATACCTTCCACGATATCAGAAGTGGTATCGGTACCTTTTGCTTCTTCAACAGTGATTACGCCTTCTTTTCCAACTTTGCCAAATGCTTCGGCAATCAGTTTACCGATGGTTTCATCGTTATTGGCAGAAATGGTTGCTACCTGCTGAATTTTTTTGCTATCGTTGCCTACGGCCTGGCTCTGTGCTTTAAGGCTCGCAACAACCAGCTTAACCGCTTTATCAATACCACGTTTCAGGTCCATCGGGTTTGCACCGGCTGCAACCATTTTCAGGCCTTCACTGATGATGCTTTGTGCAAGCACAGTGGCAGTTGTAGTTCCGTCACCTGCCTGGTCGGCTGTTTTAGATGCCACTTCTTTAACCATTTGTGCACCCATATTCTCAATCGGGTCTTCCAGTTCAATTTCTTTGGCAACTGTTACACCATCCTTGGTTACAGAGGGTGCGCCAAATTTGCGTTCCAGTACCACGTTGCGGCCTTTGGGGCCCAGGGTAACTTTTACTGCATTGGCCAGGGTATCAACGCCCTTTTTCATTTTATTCCTTGCTTCAATATCGAAGAATATCATTTTGCTCATAATAGATGAATTTGTTTATTTAATTAGAATTTTATACTAGGTACCTGATACTAGATACTTGATACTGACTGTCATTTTAAATTAATTGGCCCTTATCCAATAACCAGTATCCAGTATCGGGTTTACGTTTATCCGATCTTCATTAAAATATCAGAAGAACGCATCATTAAAAGGTCCTCGCCTTCCAGCGTTATTTCTGTACCGGCATATTTGCCATACAATACAACATCACCAACTTTTTGTTTAACAGGAATGATATTACCGGTTTGTTCTGCATATTTTCCGGGCCCGACTGCTACAATAGTTCCCTTTTGTGGTTTCTCTTTTGCTGTATCCGGGATTATAATACCGCCGGCTGTTTTGGTCTCAGCAGCAGCAGGTTTTACGAGTACCCTATCATCATATAACTCGTAATTCGCAACTTTTTTTGCCATAATGGTTGTTTTGATTTTGTTTAAGAATGAATTCCCCGATTTTTACCGGGTGGCAAAGGTACAGCCATTTTTGTACCAATCGGATTAAAAAGCAGTTATGTCAGTATTCTTATGATTCTTGGCAGGCCACCGGCATTTAAAGCAGACAATTTTTCATTATGCAGCCCAATACCGGTATTATCTTTTCGCCACAGCAGATAAACCCTTAAATTTGCAACTTCAAGCAAAAAGTTCTTTACGCAATGATCAGCAGAAGAAATATCAGGGTAAAAGTGATGCAGACCTTATACAGCATCGACAGCATGAACGGTGATGCCAAACCGGGAGAGCCGGTGAGTATCCTCACAAAAAAAATAGAACAAAGCCGGCAGATATTTACCTACCTCGTTTATTTTATTACCGAAGTGGCCCGGTATTCCGAAACCGATGCCCGGCAAAAAGCCTCCAAGCACCTGCCCACAGCAGCCGACCTCAACATCAATACCAAAATAGCCGGCAATGAACTGTTGTGGAAGATCATGGAAAATGACAGTTTTAAAAAAGCTACAGCAGAATTAAAACCGCATCAACACCTGGATACCGAATTGTTGAAAAAAATATACCTGCAACTGGTTTCATCGCCTGAATATGCTGAATATATTGAAGAACAAAGCAGGAACCCCAAAGCAGAAAAGGAAATGCTGGAATTCATTTTCAGCAACCTGATGCTCCCCAATGAAGATTTCATCAATCATGTGGAAGAACAGTTCATTCACTGGGATGATGATGCAGAAATGATGAACCAACTGGTACTCAATTACCTGCACAAGCCGGCCCAGGTAAATTTTACAGAAATTCTCAGCAAGGAAAAATGGGAATTTGCAAAAGGCCTGTTGCAAACGGTCCTCGATAAGAAAGAGACCTGCATGGAACTGATAAAACCCAAACTTAAAAACTGGGATGCCGACAGGATCGCTTCGCTGGACCTGATCATTCTCCAGATGGGCGTTTGCGAATTTTTATTCTTTGAGACCATCCCAACCAAGGTTACGATCAATGAGTACATTGACCTGGCCAAGGATTACAGCACGGTTCAGAGCGGCCAGTTTGTAAACGGACTGTTAGACAACATACATAAGGAACTGACTGCCGAAAATAAAATCAGCAAGAAGACCTTTAAAAACAGTACGATATAAATAACTTTGCAAAAAAAATATACAGTGAAAAAATATTGCATCTTTTTATGGGTATCCCTGTTTTTTATTTCCTGTGATACCGTCAATAAAGACAAAACCGCTGCTGATCCGGCATCACAAATAGCTATTGCCACAACAGATTCCACCACGGTTCAGATCATTGACTCATCTTATAATTTTGGAAAAGTTTCGGATGGCGAAAAAGTGGAATTCAGTTACCGTTTTAAGAATACCGGTTCCAAACCACTGGTGATCGAAGATGCTTCTGCCAGTTGCGGCTGTACCGTTCCACAAAAACCCGAAAAGCCCATTTTACCGGGCGAAACAGGTTTCATAAAAATAGTTTTCGACAGCAAAGGCAGGGTTGGAAATGCTTATAAAACTGTTACCGTAAGGTCAAATGCAAAACCGGAGTTCCCGCAATCGATATTAACCGGTGATGTGGAGGCCAAAAAAGAATAAACCTTTCAGATTTTTAAACAAATAAACAAACAACATGCAATTATTAAGTATTTTTTTGATGATGGACCCACAGGGAAAAGGTGGAAGTACCAGCACATTGATCATGATGGGACTGATGATCCTGGTTTTCTGGTTATTCATGATCAGGCCGCAGGCAAAAAAGGCAAAAAAGCAGAAAGAGTTCATCAATAACCTGCAAAAGGGCGATAAGATCGTTACCATTGCCGGCATACATGGAAAAGTAAATAAGGTTGTTGATGACGGTACGCTGGAACTGGAAGTGAGCCCCGGTAGTTATTTAAAGATCGAACGCAGCGCCATCAGTATGGAGTGGACTGCCAATATCAATAAGCCGGTTGGTGAGGTTAAGAAATAAAAACCAATTTTAGATTTTAGATTTGCGATTTTAGATTTATTAAGCGATTTTGGTAAAATCAAATCGGCAATCTAAAATCGCAAATTTTTTATGTATGCTCAAAGTTGGACTCACAGGCGGCATCGGCAGTGGTAAAACTACTGTAGCCAGGATATTTGAAGTGTTGGGCATTCCTGTATACTATGCCGATGATGCTGCAAAAAGGCTGATGAATGAGGATGAAGCATTGAAACAAAAAATAAAGCTGCAGTTTGGAGAATCTGTTTATATAAATAACCACCTGGATAAAAAGGCCATGGCGGATATCGTTTTTAATGATCCCGGAAAATTAGCATTACTCAACGCACTGGTTCACCCGGCAACATTAAAAGATGCTGAAAGCTGGATGCAGTCACAATCAACACCATATACCATAAAAGAAGCCGCCCTGATTTTTGAAAGTGGTGCACAGCAAAACCTGGATCATGTGATCGGCGTAACCGCCCCTTCCCCGCTCCGCATACAACGCACCATGCAACGCGATGGGGTTACCCGTGAAGCAGTTGTTGCCCGGATGGATAAACAGATGGATGAACCCATTAAAATGAAGCTCTGCGATTTTGTACTTACCAATGATGAGCAGGAGATGCTGCTGCCGCAGGTGCTTGCATTGCATGAAAAATTATTATTGCTTTCCAAAAATAAATGAGATGGAAAAAGTATATCTTACCGAAAAGCTTTCCTTATTCAATGATCATTACAACCCAAGGATCGTTGGCGAACTCAACGGCCAGCACGTGAAGCTGGTGAAATTAAAGGGCGAATTTGTATGGCATAAGCATGAAGTGGAAGATGAATTGTTCATGGTTTTAAAAGGAACCCTCAGGATGGATTACCGCGACCGGTCAGTAGAGATCAATGAAGGTGAATTCATCATTGTGCCGCATGGAGTTGAACACAAGCCATCTGCTTCTGAAGAAGTACACATACTTTTATTTGAACCCGCCACAACGCTAAATACCGGTGATGTTGAAAATGAAATGACGAAATCAACATTGGAAAAAATATAATTCCCTATCCCCGTCCCTGACCGGGATGCAAAGGTTGATCGTCGCCGGTGATCCACACTAAAACTTAATCATGGAACTTAGCGCATAAGTTTTGAATAATAAGGTTACAGGTTTCGTAACTTTAATCCATGAAAATCTTTTCAGCAGAACAGATCAAAAGATGGGATGCCTTTACCATCGCCCATGAACCGGTTGCTTCCATCGACCTGATGGAACGGGCCGCTACAGCCTGCTGCAAATGGTTACTGGGAAAAAATTTCGGGACAAGCCGCTTCCGGATCTTTTGCGGCAAGGGAAACAATGGCGGCGACGGGCTGGCACTGGCGAGGTTGCTGATTGAACAGAACTGCGCTGTAT
>CAZBIK010000236.1:0-5698 GCA_964491955.1 uncultured Ferruginibacter sp. | reverse complement strand
AAGCAAATTCAAACCAAAACTCAGCAGGAAAATGATCAACGTTGCACGTTCAACTAATAACTGGTCAAAATTTTTACCGGTTAGTTTCAGCAACAGGAAATGGATATAGGAATTTGACCTGTCCTGGTAACCCAGTGCTTCCCGTACCTGCCAGTGCCATTCTGTACAGGCACAATAGCCCCAGCCATACCAGATGCCCAGCACAAACCACGAAAAAACGGTAAGCACCAGGGTAGCCAGGTGCAGCTTTCTTGTTTTAGCAAAGGCCCAGCCAACACAATTAAATAAAGTAAATGCGGTATGAAAAACAAAGAAGAAGATATTGAGGAAGGGATACCACATGCTGGCTGATGGTTATGTGGCAAAGTTAAACGGGAAATATAAAAAATGAGGCTGAAAGCCTCATTTTACGAATATCCTTTTTTAACTGCCCGGGATTTTTCAATCCCGGAAAAAAACAGTTTACAATGAAAATTTTGCAGCGATTGCCAGGCGCATCACTTCCAATTCCTTCAGGCGCTGTTCTTTCCTGTTTATTTGTAAAGTAAGTTTGGTTATTTTACTCTCCTGGGCACTTACATTGTTACTTGCCGATCTTGAATCTTTAGCTTCGTGAAGTGCTTTCCTGGCTTTTCTTTTTGCTTTTCTCGCATCCCTCACATTACCATCAGCAACTTTGTACGCCTGGTCAATGCTGTTGGATGCTGCATTCCCGGCATCTGAACCCGCTTCTATGGCTTTCGATTTATAGCCAGGTAAATTATTTTGAGCAATAGTGAGTTTGGCATTAAGTTCCGCAATGTCATTGTTTACTTTTACATACTCTTTGTTCAACCGGGCAGTATCTTCAACTGTCTTGTACTTTTGGGAATAAGCCTGGAAGCCGGTTATCATCATGATCATGCAAAACAGGCTGATATTTTTTTTCATGGTTTTTATTTATATGTTGCCTTCGCGGAATACCAATTTGGGCAGGTTCCGTCAGGCAATGGCAAAGTTGCGCTGTATTCAATGGTAATTGTTATTGATTTCATTAAATAACTTACATATTTCACAGGTATAACCAATAATACCTTTTATCTGAAAAGAAAGACCGGATGTATTATATGCCCGGCGAAACCTAATATTATATTTTGATTTGCCTGGTTTTAGAAACTCCTGATATAATTAACCACCGCCCATCTTTCTTCCTCATCAGGTATCTTCTTATCATATTTGGGCATATCCTTACGGCCGAAAATGGTCTTATAAAAGACCTCACCAACTGATTGAGCCTTAAATCCGGCAATTAAAAAAGACCTCATCTCAGTATCCAGTGAAGAAGATTTTGGCCCCTGTCCATCACCTTTAGTACCATGACAGGATTTGCAATGTGTTCCATACACTGTTTTTCCAAGGGCAAGGCTTGCCTTGTCGGCAGCATAAGGGCTTTTCATAGATCTGTAATTTGCCGGAACAGGCCAGTCATTTTGAACGGGAGCTGCTGTATTGACCGTAACCGGTTTTGGAACTTCTACAGTTGCCGGTTTAACAGGAGGAGCCAGTTTTACTGGCTCTGCAACTACAACCGGAGTTGGAACTGTTGTGGTGGTTGTTGTTGTAGTGGTCGTTACAGGAGCCGCTTTTGGGTCACTGTTGGGTGTCTTTACAGTTGTTGTTTTAGTAACGGTTACCGGATCATTTATTTTAATGTCATTGTTCATATCCTGCTTTGTGGTGGCAGTATGTTCAATAACAGGTATGCTGTCAGTGGCCGGATCCAGGATGACCAATTCAATTTTTGAAGTATCATTAACTTCAGCAGTGGTTTTAGCTGCAGTCTGTTCGCCACAGCTTAACCCGCCAATGGCGGTCATAAAAAAAATGGTCAGTACAAAAACAGGTAATTTAATGGTAAGCGTTTTCATAAATATTGGTTTAAGTATTTTTTAGTTTGAACTCCAGGCCAGGATCCTGTTCTGTGTGAAAAGCATTCAATTTAATTTCAGGTAAAGCAAAAGCATACCGGGATATTTATGTAAAAAAACAGGTGGTCTTATGACAGCAGCAAAAAACAACTATTCAGCGGATACTTATCCTAAAACAAATGCAAAGTTAATTTGCATAATGCTGCAATTATTACACCGGGCTTTAAATAGGTTTTATAATTCACACTTTACTCAAATAAAAAAGCTTCACGGTCTTACCGGGGTGCTGTTTTTTACCATATGATCATGAAACTAAAAGACAATGCCAGATTGGCTGCAACGCACCATCAACTATGGCCGGGAAAAGCTGATGATATGGGGGACCAGGTATCAGATGATGCTTTAAAGAGCCGGTAAGTTCAATGTTCACAAAATTCGGCACCGGTTACTATATTGGTTTATCTACTTTTAGTGGGACAATACACGGATCAAAAATGTTTTAAAATATACTTACGGGGAAATTTTATTGTTGTACATTTCTTTTTCTCTTTTGCCAACTTAGCTCAGCTGGCAGAGCATTTCATTCGTAATGAAAGGGTCGTCGGTTCGAATCCGATAGTTGGCTCTGTTTTTTTGTTATTCTTTAAGCCAGTCCTGCAATATGGCCTTTTGCAGGTTACCAGGATCTTTTATGAGGTTAATGGTAAATGGTTTTTCAAACCTCGTTGACAAAGTGACCTCTTTTTCTTCCTGCTTCCTATTGTGCAAAACCAGCAGTTTTATTTTATCACCGGGCATCCGGGATGCAACCATCTCGTCAAATTGTTTTTTTGTGGCCCGGGTACCATCATGCAATAATATTTTATCGGGCGTGCGTATGCCTGCATGCCAGGCCGGTGAATCCCAGTCAACTGCAGTTACAGAAAGGGTATCATCCCGGTAACGGGTTGAAATACCCAGCCAGCCCCCGGGCAGTGCTGCAGGCAAAGTATCAACGGCCAACCCGGCCCAGGCAAAATATTTGGGGTAATCGGGTGTTTGTACGGTGTAGATATAGTTGAAAAATTCATCTAACGGTATGCCTGCAATTTTTTCACAGGCTGCACGCAGTTCCGCTTCGCTGAAACCCCTTTGTTTTTTTTTGTAAAAATCAACATATAGCAAACGCATCAGGTCATCCAGCGATCTTTTATTGCCGGTTGCATGCCTGATCGTAAGGTCAAGCAATAATCCCATTACCGGTCCTTTATCGTAAACTGAAATGGTTTTATTCACTTCATCACCGGTACGGCCAAAAGGGCCATCCGACCAGGTTTGGTAACTGGCATCTGCAACTGATTGGTATAAACGGCCCGGTTTGTTCTCATAGGCCTTTATATTGCCACGGATGGCATTTAAAAAGTCGGTTGAAGAGATCAGCCCTTTTCTTAACAGCAACAGGTATTCATAATACACGGACAAGCCTTCAGATACCCAAAGCATTTTTGTGCGGTTGCCATTGTCGTAATCAAAGGGGCCCAGTTCAACCGGCCTTATCCTTTTCACATTGTAATGGTGAAAATATTCATGTGCCAGGAAAAGCAACATCCGTTTCCTGCCTTCGGGTGTACTTAACTGTGAGCCATCAAAACTGATGGCGGTTGAATTGAGGTGTTCCAGGCCCCCACGGCCCGGTCCAATGGCAATGAATGTGTAATGCGGGTATGGGATATCCCCAAAAATATCACTGCCTGCTTCCACAATTTTTTTAAGGTCAAGGATCAGTGCTTCCCGGTCAAATGTTCCCATTTTATAGCCGGTAAAATAATGGGGGATCCCACGTACTGTAAATGAAGGCAGGGTCTCCAGGTTGCCGGCCAGCAGGGGGCTGTCGTACAATATATCAAAATCAGCTGCATGCCAGGTGAATTTTTTACCCGCAACCGGTTCCAGGCCGGTGGCAATGCCTGACCAGTTTTTATAAGGCTCAATGGTAACCGTTACCGGGTGGTTTATCATGCCGGCAACATATAAGAAAACGCCGGCCGGTACGATATACCCGTGTGTTGAATCCAGGAATGGCTGTGCCACAAAAGCGGTTGTTGCCTTCACTTCATAGCTAACGGTAATGGTTGCAGTATTTTTGGTTTGTAACTGCCAGCTGTTTGCACCGGGCCTGGTCCAGGCAATTGCTTTTCCATGTCCGTCCATGGCTTTAAAATTATCCACCTGTTTGGCATAATGAAGCATTTGGTAATAACCGGGTGTCCAGGCCGGCATTTTCAGTTCAAGCATATCCGCTTTAATTCCGGTGCAGGTAAAAACCACCTGGAACATTTGACCGGCAGGCCGGGGCATGGCCACCCTGTATGCCATGCTGCTTTTTGATTTTTGCGCTAAGGCAGTTGTCCCCGAAGCAAACAGGCCAAACGCAATTACAATTGTCAAAGTTAAAAAGCGCATTGCCGGTTTTTTAAGCAGGGGATATGTCATGTAAGAGCTGTTTTGAGCGGCAAAAGAGATTCGAACTCTCGACCCTTAGCTTGGGACCCCGCATCTGGCGGGGCTACCAACTGAGCTACTGCCGAAGATTAATTTAATAAGCGTTCATATAGAGCGGCAAAAGAGATTCGAACTCTCGACCCTTAGCTTGGGAAGCTAATGCTCTACCAACTGAGCTACTGCCGCATGTTCACGAAAAATTATAAGCTAATTTACTTATTAAATTCACTATTTTAAAATGGAAACTTTTTAAAACCCTTTGCCATGCCTTCACAGACCTTGTGCTTTTTAAATTATCCCGGTTTGTGCAATGGGAACCAGGAGGTTTTTTCAATTAAATAAAATAATGTTTGTATTTTGATTTTTTAATATTTACTTTCATGCTTTGTATCCTCCAGCTATAGCCAGCAAATTTTTCAATCAGATCTTGACCCAGTTTTACCCGGACCTGTTTAGTCTGCCTGTGAATCGTATTTTATTTTATTAAACCTAAAACATCAAAAAATGAAAAAAACATTTTTCGTCTGGCTGTTCATGGCAGTTGCATTCATGGTAAACGGGCAGGGCAAATCCCTTTACACTGTTAATACGGTAAAACCCAAAGCGGGGCAAAGGGGGGCTTTTGAAGCAGCCTGGAAAATTCACCTGGCAAAATTTCATAAAAATTCCGACAAACGGAATGTGTATGAGATCATGAGCGGGCCATATACCGGGTATTATCAAATTGTAGAGGGCCCCATATCCTATGCAGATATGGATGCAGAAAAACCCATGGCAAAAGATCATATGGCGGACCTTGACAAAAATTATTTTCCAATGCTGGAAGATAAAAGAATGAACTCCACTTACCGTTGGGACGATACGGCAAGTTTTAATCCCTCGGTAAAAGCAGATAAATTCCTGGTTACGGTTAACCATATAAAATTTGGAATGATCTCGGAAACAGTAAGAGAGAGCAGGAGGGGATCACTGGTAAACAAAAAAATAAATCCAACCAGCCGGTTCAGTACAAATGTGTATACCCAGCTTTGGGCGGGCTCAGACCCGGTAAGGGTGACCGTTAGAAATTTAAAGGACGGTTTTAAGGAACTGGAGTCAGATTATTATGGCCCCAATACACTGCCGCCCAATGCATTTAAGGACGCCTATATAAAAGATTACGGGCAGGATGCCTGGGATGCCAGGGATAAGTTATTCGGAAACAATGGCAATGTGCAAAGCCGTGATATGTATATCATGCGATTGCGCAAAGACCTGAGTTCTGAATAAAACTGCGCAGTTAAATTAAAAAGCCATTGTTTGCCGGTAAG
>CAZBIK010000235.1:0-5720 GCA_964491955.1 uncultured Ferruginibacter sp. | reverse complement strand
AAAAAACCATGGCCCGGTTATAAAATAAAAGTAGGGGTGGAGGGTGATATTGACATGGTGACTGAATTGCGCAAACATACCGATGCCGTTTTCCAGGTTGATGCCAATGCGGGCTGGACACTGGAACAGGCACTGCAGAAAATACCGCAATTAAAAGAACTGGGTGTGGAACTGGTTGAGCAGCCGTTGCCTAAAGAGGAATGGGATGGAATGAAAATTTTATTTGAAAGGTCACCGTTGCCCCTACTCGCAGATGAAAGCTGCGTGCATGAGAAAGATGTTGAAAAATGCCACGGTCATTTCCATGGCATCAATATTAAACTGACCAAATGCAGCGGAATTACACCTGCACGCCGTATGATCTCCAGGGCCAAAGAACTCGGCATGAAAGTAATGGTGGGCTGCATGAATGAAAGCGCTGTAGGCACTGCCGCCATTGCACAACTTGCGCCCATGCTTGATTATGTGGATATGGACGGCCCTTTGTTACTGGCTGAAGATATTGCGGAAGGGGTGAAATTTGATTTTGGCAGGATTCTGTTTAATGATTTGCCCGGACTCGGTATTAAAGTTCAGTCATTCTAAATTTATTTGGCAGATCAGTGTATCAGCCCTTACTTTGCGTTACAAATGAAGCAAATAATAAACATACATCATCACCATACTTTACCAACAGGTAAGTTATGTTGATCTGTATGCAATGCAGCATATTCTCAAAAGGGCTTACTGAAAAGTAAGCCCTTTTTTATTGCACCAAACCCCCGAAAATATCAAAACATGTTAAAGATCGCAATTCAGAAGTCAGGCAGGTTGTACGAGGACTCTGTTAAACTATTAAAGGAATGTGGCATCCAGTTGAACAACGGCCATAAGCAGTTAAAGACCACCGCTGAAAATTTTCCGCTGGAAGTTTATTTTTTGCGGGATGATGATATTCCGCAGTATGTATACGACGGTGTTGCTGATATTGGTATTGTTGGTGAAAATGTTTTGCTGGAGAAGGCAAAAGACATTGAACTTGTTTTCCGGTTGGGTTTTGGCAAATGCAGGTTAAGTATCGGGGTGCCAAAGGGCATGCCTTACCGGACAGTTGCCGACCTCAATGGATTAAAGATAGCCACATCTTATTGCGGGTTACTTCAAAAGTATTTACATGAAAACGGCTGTTCAGCAGAGATACATGAGATCAGCGGCTCCGTTGAAATTGCGCCCGGCATTGGATTGGCGGATGCCATCTGCGACCTGGTAAGCAGTGGCAGCACTTTATTCACCAATGGATTGAAAGAAGCAGAAGTTATATTAAGATCGGAAGCAGTATTAACAGCCAATAAGGATCTTTCTGAGGACAAAGCTGCATGGCTTGAAAAATTATTGCTGCGTATCAATTCGGTCAAAACGGCGAAGAACAACAAGTATATCATGTTAAATGCACCCAATACACAGCTGCAGAATATCTTTTCATTATTGCCGGGTATGAAAAGCCCGACTGTAGTGCCGCTGGCAGAGGCCGGTTGGAGCAGTGTGCAGAGCGTGGTCAATGAAAATGATTTTTGGGATGTGATCGAAAAATTAAAACGATACGATGCCCAAGGCATTCTGGTGCTCCCCATTGAAAAGATGATCGTATGATCAGTTAACCCGAACATGATATGAATAAAATATTTATCAATCCCCCGAAAGATAACTGGCAGGAGATCCTGCAAAGGCCTGCCTTTGATCAAAAGCTACTGGAGACAGAAGTGTCAGCCATACTTGAAGATGTAAAAATGAATGGCGATACTGCCATTAAAAAATACACCAAACAATTTGACGGCGTTTTGCCGGATGAGTTGGCAGTTACCGGTAAAGAAATAACAGAAGCTGTTTCCCGTATTGATACAGGCCTGGCCGCTGCAATTGAAATGGCAGTAAACAATATCACCAGGTTTCACCAGTCGCAAAAAGAACCGGTTGTAAAAGTGGAAACGGTAGCCGGTGTTATGTGCTGGCGCAGATCTGTAGCCATTGAAAAAGTTGGTTTATACATCCCGGGTGGTTCAGCCCCTTTGTTCTCTACTTTGCTCATGCTGGGTATCCCGGCATTGCTGGCAGGTTGCCGTGAAATTATTGTTTGTACCCCACCGGGTAAAGATGGAAAAATCGATCCTGTGATTTTGTACGTGGCCCAACTGATTGGCATAAAAAATATTTATAAGGCAGGCGGTGTCCAGGCTGTTGCGGCTATGGCGTATGGCACACAAACCATTTCAAAGGTCAATAAGATATTTGGACCCGGCAACCGGTATGTAACCTGCGCCAAACAACTGGTTAATGCCGCAGGCATAGCCATTGACATGCCTGCCGGCCCAAGCGAACTGGCAGTGTATGCAGATGAGACCTGCAATGCAGCCTTTGTAGCCGCTGATCTGTTAAGCCAGGCAGAACATGGTGCAGACAGCCAGGTACTGTTGGTGGCTTCTTCACTTTCAATTGTTGAATCCGTACAGTCAGCAATTGAAAAGCAATTGGTTGGTTTATCCAGGAAGGAAATTGCCGGCCAGTCATTGCAAAACAGTTTTGCTGTTATTATGCCAGGTGCAGCTGATGCTTTTGAACTGTTAAATGAATATGCACCGGAGCATCTCATCATTGCTTCCGGCAATGCCGAAACGCTTGCAGAAAATATCATCAATGCAGGGAGTGTTTTCCTGGGGCATTATACCCCGGAGAGTGCCGGTGATTATGCATCGGGAACCAATCATACATTGCCCACAAATGGTCATGCAAAAGCATACAGCGGTGTGTCCCTGGATAGTTTCGTAAAAAAAATAACTTTTCAGCAGATCAATAAAGCGGGAATACAGCATATCGGTAAGTCAATTGAAATAATGGCCGCAGCTGAAGGTCTGGATGCGCATAAAAATGCGGTTACCCTAAGGTTGAATGAAATAAAAAAATGACAATGGAATTTAATTTGCAAGACCTGGTCAGGGAAAATATCAGGAACATGGAACCTTATGCATCAGCCCGGCATGAGTTTTCCGGTAAAGCATCGGTTTTTTTAGATGCCAATGAAAATGCATACGGCTCTCCGCTCCCCTCTCCTTCTGGAGAGTGGAGCGGGGTGAGGTTCAACCGTTATCCTGATCCTTTACAATGGCCATTGAAATTTCTGCTGGCATCCATTAAAGGATTGCCTGCTGAGCAAATATGCATTGGAAACGGCAGTGACGAGATCATTGACCTGGCTTTCCGCATTTTCTGTGACCCGGGAAAAGACAATGTGATCATTTGCCCGCCAACTTACGGCATGTATGCTGTGAATGCCGGCATCAACGATGTTGAAATCCGGAAAGTGAATCTCACTGCTGCGTTTCAGCTGGATGTAGACGGGATCATGCAGGCCACAGGCAGCCATACAAAATTATTATTCATCTGTTCGCCCAATAACCCAACAGGTAATAATATGAACCGGGCCGACGTGGAATGGCTGTTGAATAATTTCCCGGGTATTGTTATCATTGATGAAGCCTATATCAATTATTCTAATGAAAGGTCTTTTATACAGGATTTGTCAGCATATCCCAATTTGATTGTCATACAAACCCTGTCCAAAGCCTGGGGACTGGCGGCTTTACGGCTGGGTTTATGTTATGCTTCCGTGGATATCATAAACCTGTTCAACAAAGTAAAACCACCGTATAATATTAATGATGCATCCCGGCAAATGGCTATGGAAGCTTTGCAAAATACGGCGCAGGTAAATGCGTGGACCAGGGAAGTGGTACAGCAGAAAACATCATTGGTAAACGAATTTGATCATTTTTCCTTTGTAAAAAAGATCTATCCCTCTGATGCCAATTTTATACTGGTAAAGGTGGATAATGCAGACCTGCTTTATCAATACCTGGCTGCAAATGGGATCATTGTCCGCAACCGCAGCAAAGAAGCCGGCTGTGAAAACTGTTTACGCATCAGCATAGGCACACCGGAAGAAAATGAAAATTTATTATCAGCCTTAAAGAAATACAGCACATGAAAAAAGTATTATTTATTGACAGGGACGGCACTTTAATTAAAGAAGCGCCACCAACATACCAGCTGGATGATATCAGTAAGCTGGAATTTTATCCCGACATGTTTTACTACCTGCGCAGGATCGCAGCGGAACTCGATTATGAGCTCGTGATGGTTACCAACCAGGATGGATTGGGTGCTGCTTCTTTCCCGGAAGAACATTTCTGGCCATTGCACAACCTGGTCATGAAAAGCCTGGAGAATGAAGCGATCATTTTTAGTGAAGTGATCATTGACAGAACCTTGCCGGCGGAAAATGCACCAACACGAAAACCCGGCACAGCCCTGCTTTCCAAATACATGAATGATCCGGGTTATGACCTTAAAAATTCTTATGTTATCGGTGACCGTATTACCGATATGCAATTGGCAAAGAATTTAAACTGCAGGGGTTTGTGGTTAACTGCAGGTGAAACTTTGGGTGAAACTGAGATTACTGATACAATTGAAGAGCTGAGAAAAAAAATAATTGTTCTTGAAACATCCCGCTGGTCCGACATCTATCATTATTTGAAATTGCCACCCCGGGTCGTGTATCATCAGCGTGATACCAATGAAACAAAAATAAGGGTTGAACTGAACCTGGATGGAAGCGGTAAAGCAAATAACAATACGGGAATTCCATTCTTCGATCATATGCTTGACCAGGTTGCCCGGCGTGGGAACATTGACCTGGCCATAACCTGTACCGGCGACCTGCACATTGATGAACACCACAGCATTGAAGACAGCGGTATAGCTTTTGGAGAAGCCGTGGCTAAAGCGTTGAGTGATAAAAGAGGGATTGAACGTTATGGTTTTTCCGTGCCTTCCGGCAGGCAGGTATTGCCCATGGATGATTGCCTGGCACAGGTGGCCATTGATTTTGGAGGCAGGAACTGGATCGTTTGGGAAGCTATATTTAAAAGAGAGATGATTGGTTCGATGCCTACGGAAATGTTTTTTCATTTTTTCAAATCATTCAGTGATGCTGCCAAATGCAACCTGAACATTAAAGCGGAAGGAGAAAATGAACACCATAAAATTGAAGCCATTTTTAAGGCGTTTGCCAAAGCAATAAAGATGGCAGTTAAAAGAGACATCAATAATAATTCATTGCCATCAACTAAAGGAGTTTTATAAATGAAAATTGCAGTAATTAAATATAATTCAGGTAATGTGCAGAGTGTGCTGTATGCGTTGCAAAGAATAGGGGTGGAAGCACAAGTTACTGATGATGCAGCTACCATTCAAATGGCTGATAAAGTTATTTTCCCGGGAGTGGGGCATGCCGGGCCGGCCATGAAATATCTTAGGGAGAAAGGACTGGATAAGATCATCATCAGTTTAAAACAACCCGTTCTGGGTATTTGCCTGGGCATGCAGCTGTTGTGCAGACATTCGGCCGAAGGAGATACTGCATGTTTGGGCATATTTGACAGTGAGATAAAACTTTTTGGATCTGCTGCTTTTAAAGTCCCCCAGGTTGGCTGGAATAATATTTATGATTACCGGTCTGTTTTATTTGATGGACTGAATGAGGGCGATTTTGTTTATACAGTGAATAGTTACTATGCGGCATTATCTGACGATACTGTTGCAAAGACTGATTATATCTTTCCATATAGTGCTGCAATGCAAAAAAATAATTTTTATGCAGTACAGTTTCATCCTGAGAAATCAGG
>CAZBIK010000234.1:0-5733 GCA_964491955.1 uncultured Ferruginibacter sp. | reverse complement strand
GGAAATCTGCGTGAAACGGAGTAATAAAAACGTAGTGGATGGTTGCGTGATCCTTTGCAGCACGGTCAATATAGGGCTGCACTTCCCGCAATGGATCCAAATAGGCTGCTTCGCCGTTGTTCTCCAGGTAGTAAGCTGCATGAGCTATGCATCCTGTATAGATCTGTTCCAGTTTCATAATGATTAATTTTTATATTGATGAATGTATGCTTTGCAAATTTCTGTTTTGAATGGCTGTTTTCCGGTTACCATCATTATATAAACAGATGATCTTCGTCATAAAAAACGACAGATGTTCAATAAAAAAGGCATCCTTTCAACTACCTTAAATGTATTATTTATAAAGACCTTTTAGCCAGGTACCAATCTACCATTTCCAGGTTACTGGCTTTGCGTTCTGCGAGGCCTTCTACAGTTTTGGGCGCAGGCACAATTACTTTATCTCCGGGATGCCAGTTAAGCGGCATGGCACATTTATTTTCATCAGATGTTTGCAGTGCCAATAATGTTCGCTTGATCTCTTCCATATTACGTCCTACATTAAGGGGGTAATACATGATCAATCTTACTTTTCCTTCGGGGTCTATTATAAATACTGCTCTAACAGCAGCAGTTTCACTTTCGCCGGGCTGCAGCATGCCATACAGTTTTGCCACTTTCATATCGATGTCAGCAACAACAGGGAACTCAAACAATACCCCTGTTTTTTCCTGCACCGCATTTACCCAGGCAATATGCGAATGGATGCTGTCGATACTCAAACCCATGAGTTTGGTATTGTGTTTTGCAAAAAAATTCTTTTCAGTTGCAAAGCCACTCAGTTCGGTGGTGCATACCGGTGTGAAATCGGCCGGGTGCGAAAACAGGATCACCCAACTGCCTTTGTTATATTCTGAAAATTTTAAAGGGCCTGTAGTGGTTATGGCCTCAAAATCCGGGGCTTTGTCGCCGATCCTGGGCATGATATTCATGATTGTATTTTCCATATTCATTATTTTAGAATGTAAATTTCAACATATTACATGATGCTGTTGGTAACATTGGTTACAGATAAAGAGAAGTAATAAAATAATTATTTCGGGGAGAGCATAACAAATAACTCGGTGCCAGTTCTTTTGGAAAATGAGTTATGGCATGTTTCAAATATTATGGGTGTAAAATACTTTTCAAACAACAGTTTGTAATCTGCCTGAATTCCTCCAAACGGAGGACCGGGCTGTTCAAATTCCCTGTTGAACAGTACGCCAACCAGTTTGCCGCCAGGTGCCAGCAGCTGATGCATTTTGGCAACATAATTTTCCCTTAAAGCCGGATCAAGTGCACAGAAAAATGTCTGTTCAAGGATGATGTCATATTCGCCGGTATGCTCAAAAAAATCGCGGTGAATGATTTTTATATTTGGATCACCTGTAAATTTTTCCTGTAAACGTGCAACCAAAATGGGTGCAATGTCAATAACAGTGATATTGGTAAATCCCTGTTGCAAAGCGTAGGCGGCTTCATAGGAATTGCCGCATCCCGGTATTAAAATGCGCAGGTCTTTATTGGTAAGCTGATCAATATAGGCTTTAATTGGGGGCGATACTTCACCCAGGTCCCAACCGGTTGAGTTGTCATTATACTGGTTGTTCCAGTAGGTTTCATCGAGGTTTTTTTTTAACGGATCAACACCGGCATTTACCTCATTGGTCTTTTGGTCAGCCCGGTTTTCCATATTTGCTTATTTAAAAAACAGTTCCTTAATGATAATATAAATACCCATTACAAGTACAAACCAGCCAAAACCTTTTTTAAGTTTTTGCCCGGGTATTTTTTTAGAGACGAGTATCCCAATAAAAATTCCGGCAACAGCAAACGCTGTAAATATGCCCAGCAGTTTCCAGTCCAGGACCTCGCTTCCCTGCAGGTCGCCGATAAAACCGATCAGCGATTTTGCAGCAATGATAAAAAGAGAAGTACCTACAGCCAGTTTCATGGGCATACGGGCCAGTAAAACCAGTGCAGGAATTATTAAAAATCCGCCGCCTGCGCCAACCAGCCCGGTGAGTATGCCAACCACTGCGCCTTCCAGCAGGATCATGGGATAATTATAGACCCGCGGTGCATTTTCATCTATTTCTTTTTGTTTACCCGGCCTGATCATGCTGACCGAAGCCAGTATCATCACCACGGCAAACAACAACATCAGTGCAATGGATTTAGTGATCACCAGTGACCCGACTGAGAATAACTCATCCGGTATAAACGGCACCAGCCACATACGTGTGGCGTATACCGCTGCAATGGAAGGGATGCCGAAGATCAATACCGTTTTAAAATCAACCCTTTTCTGCATGGCGCTTTGCACGCCACCCACCAATGCCGTAGAACCCACAATAAAAAGTGAATAAGCTGTTGCCAGAACGGGATTGACCCCCATCACATAAACCAGGATGGGCACGGTCAAAATAGAGCCACCGCTGCCAATTAATCCCAATGATATACCTACAATTACCGCCAGTACATAACCCAGTATTTCCATGATCTTATTTTTTTTGAATTACTGCAAAGGTGTAATTTATAAAATAATGGCAGTGTTACAATAGTTACATTGTATTATATGCTGTTGTAACAAGGTAAGTAAGGCTATTTTATTGACAGTATATTTTACCGGACCAGCAATACACTCTCTTTTATCTCAACAGGTCCACACAGGGTTTTTGCTTTAATATAATAAACATAAGAACCGGGGCTGGCTGGTTTTCCGTTATAATTACCATCCCAGCAATCTGCAGCATTATTGGTTTTAAAAACAACATTGCCATAACGGTTGAAAATAATAAATTCCAGGTTTTCCACATCACGATGATACTTTATTCCAAAACAATCATTGAGCCCGTCGTTATTGGGTGTAAAACTGTTTGGCAAAATAATACCGTGATTTTTAAAATTGGCAATCACGGTAACACTGTCTTTTCCATTGCAGATCGCACTGTCTGTAGCAGTTACAATATAGGTTATTGTATAAGCAGGGTTGGCAATTGGATTGGGAATGCTGTCATTATTGAGTCCATAAGCCGGGGTCCAGATATAATTTGTTGAACCGGTTACAGACAGCTGGGCAAAGGGTTTGTTGCAATTAATATCATTTGACTTTGATGCAAATATTTTTGCAGCCGGGATAACAGTTACGTAAACAGCAAAACTGCTATCGGTATTACAGGAATTATCGCTAACCATTAATGTATAAACTGTGGTTACGGGCGGATTGGCAACGGGATCAATTATGAAGGGGTTATTTAAATACGAAGCCGGACTCCACAAATATTGAACAGTATTGCCATTATTCCCGTTTAGCTGTACCGAAGCTCCCCTGCAAATGGTTTTACTTTCAGGAGCAATAAATGTTGCCCTCATATTCACTGATATGTTGATGGTATCACTTGCCATACAACCATTTAAGCCGGTGCCTGTAACTATTAAAGTGTGAGAGCCTGTATCAATATATTGCGGACTGGCAATGGTTGAATCGCTTACATAAGTACCTGGACTCCAGTTATAATTTATTGCTCCGGCAGTTGTAAGCACCAACAGATCATTTTTACATATAGCCGTGTCGGGTAAAGTCTGTACAACAGGATTTTGATTTACAGTTACCGTTACAGAATCAATTGCCGAACATCCTGTACCATTTGAAACAGTAAGATAAAATTTTGTAGTTGTGTTTATTGTTGCAATGGGATTTTGCAATGTATTATTATTTAGAACAGCGGCCGGTGACCATGAATAATTACCTGCCCCGTTTCCATTCAAAACGATTGAAGTTGGCCCACCTGCACAAAAGGCAGTATCGGTACCGGCATCGGCAAACATGGCCCCGCCTGTATTTATAGTAGTGGTAATACTGTCTTTACATCCATTAATATCTGTAACAACAAGTTTTACAGCATAGCTGCCAACTGCATTGTAATTATGAATTGGGTTCTGTATATTAGCAGTACCGCCATCACCAAAGTCCCATTGCCAGGAGGCTACCGGGTAAGTATTTGTAAAACCAAATCCATTAAACTGTATATTATTGCAGTAATTAACACTGTTCAGCATCCTTACCGAATCAATATTGGGTTTAAATAAAACAGTATCCCATGGCAAAACCAGGTCAAACAACGCAATACCATCACCACCGGCTGTTGCCCCCCATGCATTATTTGCATCCTGCTGTATTACACCGTTTGGTCCGCCTGACGCTATAGATATTACATTGGCCGGGAATGAGTTGCCGGTAAGAAATGTAACACCTCCACCACCGCCGCCACCCGGGCCGGGCCTGCCACCGGGTACAACAGGCCCATACACATCGGCGCCATTGCCACCCTGGGTTTCTAAAAAGAGGTTACCCCTGATACTGGTATAACTTAATAAAATGGTACCGCCTGCACCGCCTGCGCCGCTGCCATCATTGCAATTTGATGTTCCGCAAATGCCGGCATCATCCCCATTGGCATGAATAAGTTCTTCAAACATTTCAAGCGTGTCTGTAATGAGGATGATGATGCCTCCACCATTAGCCCCACCAGGTACTGTTACACCGGAATTATCAATATGCCCGGCCCCTCCACCACTGCCCATAAATATTTTATTTACTGCATTGGTATAAATAAGCGCTGCACCACCAACCCCTCCATTGTTAAGCGGTGTAGCATTGCAACTGTCGGATTGATAACCACCATTGCCACCGGCACCACCATTGCCACCACCACCGCCACCACTATTATGGCTGTTACCACCTCCACCACCGGCTGCAATATGTCCTTTTCCCCTGATCAGATTTTGTGAAACAGTACCGATACTTTCGCCTCTTAAAGCAGCATAGTCACTGCCAGCCGGGTAATAATAATTATTTTGGGCACAGCTGCCGGAACTATTGGCTGCATTAAAACCTGCCGCTCCCCTGAAGCCCCTTCCCGAAACATAAATATCTTCAACTGATGTTAAACTGATTGTTGAATGCACAGCAATAATACCCCCCTTTGCCCCGTCCCAGATATCGCAGGTTAAACCACCCGTGAAGTAACCCGATTTATATTTAGGAACCCTAACCAGCTGCACAACACCTTCCGGTATATCATAACTACGGGTAAGTTTATTTTTTAAGGTTAACTGATTATCTGATACTGCGCTGATGAAATTGAATTCATAATTACCGGCATTACCATAATCCAGTATGGTTCCAAAGGCAGGGGTATTGCTGGTATCGATCAATGCTCCCTTCATTTGAATGATCAGTACCGTATCGCCCGGCCCGTATCCGGTTGCATCGTCAACTGTAATGGAATTTGTACAGATATCAAAAGCCAAAGCTGCAGCGTACTTATTGATGGTTTCGGGGGGATCGTGATCAGGCTTTTTTACCTGGCTGTAGGTTACATTTGAAATAAGAATTATAAAATATAAAAACCTTTTCATGTAGAAAATATTCCAGCCACTATTTTAGTTATGAAAGTTAACTAAAAGTTTCCGCTTTTTCCGCAACCAGATCCGCCAATTTAATATATTCATAAATGATCACAACACTAATTTAATAAGTAATGGTTATACCGGCCCCTAATCCCATATCACTGTCATAGTGGGATGAAAAAGCAAAATATTTTGTAACAATATACCTTAAACCGGCAGTGTATTCCTTATCTGTATTGAGCATTATATTAAAACGTAGTCTTTTGCTCACCGGTATATCTTCCCGGCTTAACTGGA
>CAZBIK010000233.1:0-5784 GCA_964491955.1 uncultured Ferruginibacter sp. | reverse complement strand
TGGAATTTCCATTGCAGGTGTTTTGCGTGGTAACCGGCGTGAGCGGCAGCGGTAAAACAACACTGGTAAAACAGATCTTATATCCTGCCCTTCAAAAACTGAAAGGCGAACCGGTGGCAACCGGAATGGAAAAAGCCGGTTTACATAAATCCATCAGCGGGGATGTGGATTTTATTGCGCAGGTGGAAATGGTTGACCAGAACCCGATCGGTAAATCATCCAGGAGCAACCCGGTCACTTATATAAAAGCCTATGATGAGATCAGGGACCTCTACAGCAAACAGCCTTTAAGTAAGATGCGGGGATTTCAACCCAAACATTTTTCCTTTAATGTAGATGGCGGAAGATGTGATGCCTGTAAAGGTGAAGGTGAACAGACCATTGAAATGCAGTTCCTGGCAGATGTGCACCTGACCTGTGATGTATGTGGCGGTAAACGGTTTAAGGATGAAGTGCTGGAAGTAAAATACAGGGATAAAAGCATACATGATGTTTTGGAAATGAGTGTTGATGAAGCGATCGGTTTTTTCTCCTCCCCTATGGGGGGAGGTCGGGAGGGGGCCGGGGCAGATGTATCCAAAAAATTACAGCCACTGAGTGATGTGGGTTTGGGTTATGTAAAACTCGGGCAGTCATCCGATACTTTATCTGGCGGTGAAGCACAGCGGGTAAAACTGGCTTCGTTTTTAGGAAAGGGCAGAACCCAGGGCAGCATCTTATTTATTTTTGATGAACCCACCACGGGCCTTCATTTTCATGACATCAAAAAATTGCTGGCCTCATTCAATGCATTGATCGAACAGGGGCATTCCATCCTGGTGATCGAACACAATACGGATGTGATCAAAAGTGCCGATTGGGTGATTGACCTGGGCCCCGAAGCAGGTGATGCAGGCGGTAACCTGGTGTTTGCCGGCAAACCGGCCGGCCTGGCCACATGCCGGGAAAGCTTTACCGGAAAATTTTTATAGGTACCCGGCCATACGGCAAACAGCAGCAAAACATAAAATATGCGCTGTAAATATCCGGTTGTAAACGGATGGAGAAGCCCATCCGCAGGCTGAATATTTCCCCGCCTGTTTTCACGCATTTTAAATCAGTACGCTGACATTCAGTTTAATTTGAATAATTGACTGCTGCTTCTCAGGTGAACAGTATTGCTGCTGAAGGGGATAAGATAAAAAAGTAAAACGAAACCTTTGATTTTTTCAAATAATAAGCCTAATTTTATATTAACCGTATTCGTTTAAATTAATCAATACTAATCCCATCTTTATTAATTAAAACCCTGGTTTTTTATACTACTGATCTGGCAGAAACCCATTTTTGAAGTTTAACCAAGCGTAATACAGGCAATATAAACCGTTTATTTTTAGTCATCATATCACCAGTAAATAATCTACAATATGAAAATATCTTTACCAGGAACCAAACCTTTTTTCAGCACTTTATTATTAGCCGCTGTTTTTTTATTAAGCTCAACCGCAGGCTTTGCGCAAACCAAAACCTGGGCCGGTGGCACCGGGGGCGGTAAAAACTGGAATTCCGGCGGCAACTGGTCGGGTGGTACAGTTCCGGTTGCAGGAGATGATATTGTATTCAATACAGCCGGGGTCATCGTTTTTTCAACCATGCCTGCTGCTGATATTGCTTTTAATTCAATAACCATTTCAACCGGGGAAGTAACCGTGGCAGGGACAACCGGCATCAACATCACCATTGGCGGCCATCCCGATACGGATTTTCTCATTTCGGGCGGCGGTGCTGCATTTACGATCGGTACCAATATCAATATCACCATAGGAGCAGGGTCCAGTGCGAATATCAGCGGCACGCTGAATATCAACAGCGGCCGTACCTATAATTCGGCCGGTTTAAATACGGTAACCAGTGTATTTGGCGCTGTGTACAACAGCGGTACATTCACAACAGCAACTGCATCAAATTTATTGCTGCAGGATTTTTCGGTGTACACGCATACCCAGGATGGCGGCACCATACCAACTGCAACCTGGAGCAATGCTTCAAATTGTAACATAACCGGGTTGATCAACACCAATATTGTTTCCGGCGACGGCCAGGCATTTGGAAACCTTCAGTATAATTGTGCGGGTATGACCGCAGTGATCACCATGTCGCCCACGGTTACCATTTCCGGTAATTTAAATATTGCCAATACCGGCTCAAGCCGTATTGAAATGTCGGCCGGTTCCATTACCGTTGGCGGCGAATTTGAAGTGGCAGGCATGTTTGTTATAGCAGGTACCACCGACCGTACTCTGACCGTTAACGATAATGTTATCATAACGGGTTCGGGTAACCTGAATTTATGTAACGGCGGTGCAGCCAATACAGGAACACTGAATGCACTCAGCAATATCACCAATTTTGGCGCCATCACGGAAAACGGCAGCGGGAAAGGGGTCATCAATTTTATGGGTACCACGGCCCAGGATTTCAATGAGTTTGGTGCTTTTGTAAATAATATTGATGTGAATATCGACAATGCGGCAGGGGTTACCTTTACCAATTCAACAACGGTCAGTGGTATCTTAACACTAACCAACGGCATATTGACCATTCCCGTCAATCAAACGGTTACCATTGCAAATGGTACCGTGATCGGAGGCAGCGGTTTTGGTGCAGCTAAGCACATTGCAACAGCAGTTGATTACGGAACCGGTGAAAAAGGTTTTTTAAGGATCAATAATATGGCGGCTTCCACACCTTACCTGGTTCCATCAGGTTCCGGTACTTATTATCTGCCGGTAACCCTTACCCCGGCCAATGTCAACGGCTTCGACATCTGTGTATTTAACGGCATGACGGAGAACGGTGAGCCGGACGGGATACCCTATGGTGCCCCTGAAAAAGCAAAGATCGTGGATGCGGTATGGACCGTTAATCTGACAAGCGGGGCAGCCGGTTCGGGTGTTACCATGACCACAGGATGGCCCGCAGCGCTGGAAGGCGCCAGTTTCAGTTTATATGCGCCCGCCCAGATCGGTATATCGCACTGGGACAATCCCAACTGGGGCGCCTGTTTGGGATCCGGCAATAATATTGCGAATACGGCTACCCGTAATGCAATAACCGTATTTTCTCCTTTTGGTGTTGGCGAAACGCCGTTTGTACTGCCGGTTAAATTCAGTTACCTGAATGCTTCCAAAGGAATCGGGTACAATACCCTGTACTGGAAGGCCGACTGCAGCAGTACCGAAGTGGATTTCAGCATTGAACGGTCAACTGATGGCAGTAATTTCAGCCCGATACATTCCATCACAGCGAGCCAGGCCCGTTGCAGCCAGCCATTTGATTTTAAGGACTTCAATAATATTACCGGTACGGTTTTTTACAGGATAAAAGCTACAGAATTTTCCGGCCAGGTAACCTATTCAACCATTGTAAAATTATCCGGTGATCAAACGGATATGAAACTGATGGCTGTATTGCCAAACCCGGTTCAGCACCAGGCAAGGCTGGAGATCAATGCAATTGAAAAAGACAGGGTAGAACTGCTGATCATTTCAACAGACGGCAGGATCATGCAGCGCAGCAGTGTACAGTTACAGGCAGGGTTAAGCGTAATTAACCTGGATATCGCATCACTTCAACCCGGTGTTTACCTGGTGAAAGGGGTATTTGGGAATGGCCGTACCCAAACGTGCAGGTTCACCAAAAACCAATGATAATATATTAAACAGGGTTTTAAATTATAAAAAAAAGGGCGCCTTCAACAGCGCCCTTTTACTATATAAATAGGCAACTGTTTTTAACCCGGGATAAAAAAAAAGCATCATTTTTTTTGATTTTCCGGATTTTAACTCTAATATTACACCTGAAACCAGTAAACAAGATCTCTGTATCTGAGATTTTTTTACGCACCCCTTACAAGAAATCAGTTTGAATACCTCAAGTTTTCAACCTAAATGAATGTTTTAAATTAACCGTAACAGTTGTGCGTGCATACTGGACGTTAAAAGATCCGATCCTACAAAATTTCCATTTCCATTATCTGGTATTGTATTAATTAAAGTATTTCTATAACCATACTTTTTATTAATAATCCTATCCTTACAAATTCCGTACGTCCATTTCCCGCTGTCATAAACCAACCGCTTATCTCTAACTACAAATTTTAAAAAATGGACAACATGAAAAGTTTTTTACGTAAATCAAAGATCTTAGCCGTCATGCTGCTGATCATGAACCTGCTTTTTTCTGTAAACACAATGGGGCAGGCAACCATTACAACAGCCGGCGATGGTAACTGGAATTCCACCACCGTTAACGCACCCTGGCCGGGCGGGGTAGTGCCTTCATCCCTGGATAATGTACAGATTCGCCCGGGCGATGATATAACGGTAACGGCTGATGCAACTATCAATTCCATCACTTTCCTGAATACAAGTACAACTACACGGACTTTGACCGTTAATTCGGGGGTTACGCTGACCGTATCCGGTTTAACTGGAAATATCACCATGCAAAATGCAGCAACAGGTAATACTACAGCTGTGATCGCAGGAGCCGGTACGATCAATTGTGCTTCGGTTATTGTTGGAGGAAATATTACAGCTACCACTGGAGACGGAATTACTACACTGACCTCAACGATCTCAACCTTTTCCATTTCAAGTGATCTTTCAATTAATGCTGAAGATAATGGTACTGCCGAGAACGATGCCAGGTTTTCGCTCAGTTCTGGCACGCTCACCGTTGCAGGTACAATTGTTTTAGACAGTGATACAGATGACAATGATGCTGATGCTACTTTTACCATGGACCTTGGCCTTGACAACGGCACTTTAGTACTTACCGGGGCTACTCCATTTTCTTTAAGTGGCCTGGGAGGTGAGTTATTAGACTTTGATGGTGTTACCGGGGGGAATACAACAACCGTTAATTATAACGGTGGAAACCAGCCAATCCTGGCTTCAACTTACAGAAACCTGGTAATTTCAGGAAGCGGAACAAAAACAACAACAGGTACAACTGATATTAATGGTAACTTATCTATTGCAGAAGATTTAACACTGATAGTAGCAGGATTTAATTTTACCGTTGCGGGAACAACAACAATCAATGGTACTTTAATAAGCAACAGTACAGCCGGTACCAAAACCTTTGATAATATGGTTATTAATGCAACCGGAGAATTTAATTCAACAGTTGATGAGGCTTATACAATGACCGGTAGTCTTGATGTAAACGCAGCTGCCACACTGACTTCCGGTTCAGGTACATGGACATTTAATGGCAACAGTACGATCAGCGGTACAGCTACAATTACCACTGCACTTTTTTCTTCTGCTTATTCGAATTCCGGAACTTATTCTTTTTCAAGTATGACCATAACGGGTTCAGGAAATTTTACCAATAACGGAACGATAAATGTTTCCACAACTTTGGCCGGAACCGATGGTTTTATCCAGGGAGCAGGAGATGTCCTGAATTTTGGCGGTGCTTCCATTACTGTTGCAAATTTAACAGCATCAGCTGCAGGCAATACTGTTAATTATAATGGAGGTATACAGGCTGTAAGGGCAGTTGCCTATCAGAACCTTACGCTATCGGGTACAGGCGCAAAAACCGTAACCGGGTCAACAGTTAACCTGACCCTTTCCATGCAGGGAACAGCTTCTGCAACGGGCACTTCTCCAACATTTGGTGCAGCTGCTACGCTGGAATATGCCGGATCAACTGCACAAACGACCACAGACGTTGAATTCAAATCAGCAGCTGTAAGCCCGTTCAATGAAATAATCAATAACAGCACAGGGG
>CAZBIK010000232.1:0-5803 GCA_964491955.1 uncultured Ferruginibacter sp. | reverse complement strand
TTATATCATTTGGAAAATAATTTAATAGAAAAGGCCTGGCATAGAATTGAATGTTAGATTTATATTACTGTCAGAGATAAACAGATAAAAATAACGAAGATGATGTCTTTTTATTTGGCAGCGGCCTGGAATGGAATAAAAATAACTGGAAGCTGCAGACGAATATTGCAGGTTATATCGGTTACCTCGAGAACAGCGGCGATAAACCGGTTGTGTTCCGGTTTGATGTACAGAAGCGCTTAAAGCACTTCGGCCTTATTTTGGGATTTCAGCAGGGTCTTCATGATTTTGCATTCAGCAGTTTGGAAACCGGGGTAAAATATTATATAAAGCAATGATCCCGATCCGGCCGGCATGGATACATCCGGCCTACGGCAATCCTTTCCACAATCCGCCACCATTATATTTACCATGCTCCACGCAACCTTATGGCTGTTGCCTTAATCTCTATAACAATACATGTGTGATTTAAGCAGTATGTTAACCGCCGGTTATTCATGATCGCATTGTAACCAGTATCATGGTTTTTGATAATGCGTGTCATTGATAGGAGATAATTGAAATAATAACTTTGCCATGTTCATTAATAAATACAATACCAGGCAGGGAAAGATCATCCCGTCACTTATCCGTACCTTATTTAAACGTAAAAATTTAATAAATAAAATAAAAATCATGAAACAGTTATCAGCTATTGTTATATGCCTGTTTACAGCTTTAACCATATATGCACAGCAATATAGTAATGATGTAACCATTACCGTGAATGGCAGTAAAAATCTTCAAATAGCAGTGGATGGAAGAAATTATGATCTAACTAACAGTACGGTAAAAGGGGAAAAAATAACCATTGCGATCAACAATCTTGATGTTGGACAGCATAGTTTACAGGTAACCCGTAATTAGCAAAAGGCAAACATCAAAGAAAGAATAGCAACCGTATATAACCTGAGGGCAGGATACGATATGCTGGTAAGGGTTAACAAAAATGGCAGCCTGGGATTGATAGAAACAAAACAAACCGGGGTATATGAAAATAAGCTGCCGATGAATACCGCCGAATTTAATAATTTATTGACCCAGGTGAGAAACCAGCGTTCAACTGCCGGAAGAAAAAATGTGATATCTGATGCATTCAGCAATACACAGCATTATTTTACTTCTTCCCAGGTATCACAATTGCTTCAACTGGTAAATGCGGAAAGCTACAGGCTTCAACTGGCTAAATTATCCTATCGTACAATAACCGACCGCAATAATTTTTACCAGGTATTTGACCAGCTCAACAGCTCCGAAAGCAGGAATGAACTGGAGGATTATATAAATGATTATAACCTGGAAGTTAACCCGGCAGGCGCCATGTCAGATGAAAACTTTAATACTTTGTACCAAACCATTTTGCAGCAAAGGCCCGTCAGTACCCAAATGAATGCGCTTACCAATGCATTTAATAATACTGTGAATTATTTTACAACTTACCAGGCAAGCCGGTTAATTCAGCTGGTAACTGCCGAATACAACAGGCTGCAGCTGGCCAAATTATCGTACCGGAGTATAACCGACCGCAGTAATTTTTACCAGGTCAATGAACTGCTGTACGGCCAGGCCAGTAAAAATGAGCTGGAAGCTTATGTTAAAAATTATAACAGCGGCAGCAGCCAGGGTGTTGCCATGCCCGATGCCAGTTTCAATGCTTTATATCAAACCATTCAGCAGCAGAGGTCCGTTAGTACGCAAATGAATACGCTCACCAATGCATTTAATAATACGGCAAATTATTTTACAACTTTCCAGGCCGGCCGCTTAATTCAACTGGTAAGTGCTGAAAGCAACAGGCTGCAACTGGCTAAATTATCCTACCGGTCAATTATTGACCGGGTTAATTTTTTCCAGTTAAAAGACCTGCTGTACAGCCAGGCCGGCAAAAATGAACTGGAAGCTTATGTAAATAATTATAACGGTGGCGGCACTGGGGGTGTTGCCATGCCTGATGCAAATTTTAATGCATTGTATCAAACCATTCAGCAGCAAAGGCCCATTAGTACCCAAATGAATTCACTCACCAATGCTTTTAATAATACTGAAAATTATTTTACTGCCTTCCAGGCAAGCCGCTTAATTCAACTGGTAAGCGCTGAAAGCAACAGGCTGCAACTCGCCAAGTTATCATACCGCAGTATAACCGACCGCAGTAATTTTAACCTTGTAAAAGACCTGCTGTACAGCCAGGCCGGCAAAAATGAGCTGGATGCTTATATAAATAATGATAACGGTGACGGCACCCAGGGCGTTGCCATGCCGGATGCAACCTATAATGCATTGTATCAAACCATACGGGATCAATGGCCTGTGAGCACACAAATGAATTCCCTCAACAATGCATTTAATAACAGCAGTAATTATTTTACATCTTACCAGGCAAGCCGTTTAATTCAACTGGTAAGTGCAGAAAGCAACAGGCTGCAGCTGGCCAAATTATCATATCGCAGTATAACGGACCGCAATAATTTTAACCTTGTATTTAATACATTGCCCGGCCAGTCTGCCAAAGATGAATTAGCGGTTTATGTGAATAATTACAGTTCCGGTGGAGGCAATACCAGGCTTCCCATGCCGGAAACGGCTTTTAATGCTTTGTACCAGTCCATTTTTTTAAAATTCTTTCCAAATGAAAGAATGAATGCACTGACCATTGAATTTAATAATACGCTGAATAATTTCAGTGCTGCCCAGGCAAAACAATTGATCTCTTTGGTGTCTATTGAAAGCAACAGGCTTATCCTGGCTAAATTATCTTACCGTACAATTACCGACCGTAATAATTTCAGCCTGGTGTACGACCTGCTCGATAGTGAAGCCAGCAGGAATGAACTGGAAGAGTATGTAAGAAACTACGGCAATTAATGCTATTGGTATAATTGGATGCTGCCTGCCGGTTAGCAGGCAGTTTTATTATTTGTAATTATATGATATCAATATTTGGTCCCTGGTATACATTAATAAATGATCAATGAACAGGGATGAACCAGATCCGTAACGGTGCCTATTGCCTGTCCAGTAATTTTTTCTTTTGAGTTTCATATTCTTCTTTGGTTAATGCCCCAGCCTGGTAAAGCTCGAACAGTTTTTTGATCTCATCAGCCACCAGGAGATCTTTAATATTGTCCGCTGCTTTTTCTTTTTTTGTTTCAGCAGCCGCGGGTTGTTTCTTAGTTTCAACAGCCACCGTCAGGGGCTGGCTTGTTTTAAATGCTTCGGGTACGGTCAACTCGGCTGGTTGCCCGCCCGAACCCGTGATCGCATTTTCAAATTCCATGATGATGTCTGTTTCTTCCTTTTTGCCGTCGGCATAGGTAACGGTACCCTGTATCCTGATGCTGATATCATCGCCGCCTGCATTCCTGTAATTCCTCAACCTGCTCACCAGTAAACGGCTGTTCTGTAATGTATAGGTATTGTTTTTGGCAAGGCTTGTGTGAAATTTGATGTATTTAAAATAGCCGGCTGCCGAAGTGCCGCTGGCAAACTGCAGTACCTGCCCTTTGTAGATCTGGTATCCGCCTGATGTGGTCAGTGTATCCTTATAAAAACGGGGGAGATCGTTTTGTGCTGATGCCAATAAAGGGCAGAGGAGTAGGGTAAATAATAATTTTTTCATGAATCAGTTTTATAAGTTCATGATAAAGTTAAGCACTTGGTACAAACTGCAGAAATTGATGTTATGCAACCGTACATTCACCAGCTTTTAAGTTTTACTCATTTTTTTTACAATGATGCAGTTATTTTCCCGGAGACCATGAGGTGGATATTTGTCTTACGGTATAAAAATGTTTGAGACTCCCGTTACTACCTGATCAAGGTCATGGTTTTTTGTTACCAGTTAAAATAGTTTTGGTGTATACTTTAATATTTCACAGGTTAAATATACCTGTTCGGAAACCCATTTAACCGGTACAGCAGGGTTTATGCTTATTAAAAATATATGAGGTTTACTTTAGTATGGTAAATAAAATGACTGCAATACTGTTTTTAGTCCAACTGCCTGTATGTTAAACAGGGATTAAAAATGTAAAAAATCAAAACAATGAAAAAAATCAACACACTAACAATATTTATCCTCCTGTTTACAACCAAATTATTTGCCCAATATTCTACCGACTGGATAAGGCCGGCTGAAAGTTACCAGAAAACAGGTGTTATGATTGCCCGCGATAACCAGGACAATGTAATTGCTACCGGCTATTGGACCAGTAATAATATATTTACCCGCAAATACAACAAGTTTGGTGTGTTGCAGTGGGAATCCATATCTGCATCAGGTATTGCAAGCAATTATGAAAGGCCGCTTTGGATAACTACCGATAACAACAATAATGTTTTTGTTGCCGGTTACCGGTATGCCGGCAGCAGTACTCCCGTTGCGGTCATTGTATTAAAATACAGTCCTGATGGTATTCAGTTATGGAAACAGGTTGTAAGCCCGGTTAATTACCTGGCTGGTATGAGTTTGAGATGTGAGGTGGACAATAGCGGAAACCTGTATGTTGGCGCATGTGGTGTCGGTGCATCCGATGGATTTGCCTTGATCAAATTCGATACGAATGGCAACATGCAGTTTACCCGTCATAGTAATGCAAATGCCCCAAAGTATTTTACTTCCATGCGGTTAACAGGCAATAAAATTGCGTTGAGTTCAACTTCAGGCGACCCTAATATTGCTGCTGTAGCTGTTTGGGATACTGCAGGCACTTTTATATGGAGTGCAGGTGTACAGGGCCGTGGAGGGCAGGATGTTGAGTTGGATGATGCAGGCAATGCGTATTTGCTGACCGGATTTTTTAACCAGGTTACTGCAACAAGTGCCATGGATGTTGAGATCTATAAATTCAACCCGGCCGGTACACAATTATGGAAAAAAGATTTTGATTTTGGCGGAACTGAACTGCCTGCCAGGTTTACACTGGTTGCCGGTAAACTGAGTATCATTTCACAGGGTAATATCAGCGCTTCCTATTTTGACTGGGTTACCCTGCAGATCGATACCGATGGCAATATGCTCTGGAATACAAGGTATAACGGAACATCGGGCAATGATGAAGCACCCTATTTTATTGCTGCCAAAGCAAACGGAGAGGTATTTGTAACCGGTAAAGGCGGGCCCAGTCCGGATCCCAATAATGTATCTTATTTACGGATGATCACTTTAAAATACAGCAATACTGGTGTAGAAAAATGGGTGGATTCGACAAATATTTACAGCGGATGGGGTTATGCATGTACACTTGCCGGTGACAGCAGTTTATTCGTTGTAAGTGGTACTGCTATGTCGGTCTTTCATTTTCTTGATCATACCGGAACCGGATCATGCAATATACCAAACGGAATAAATGTTGCAAATATTGCCAATACTTTCGCAACATTTTCCTGGGATCCTGTTCCCGGAGCAACATTATATCATGTACGGTACAAACCAACAACAGCAAATACCTGGTCTGTTGTTTCCTATAACCTTACCACGATAAATATTTTTGGCCTTTATGCCGGTACAACCTATGAATATGCAGTTGAAGCCATTTGCAGCAACGGGCCATCGGGGTATAGTGCAACACAAACATTTACAACAACAGGAACAGCTGTTTGTACTTCTGCAGGTCAAAGCCAGGCGCAGGAATACCTGGCCCAGGTATGGCTGATGAGCGGGTTTAATAATTATTCGGGTAATAATAACGGTTACGGGGATTTTACCAATATCGTTGCTCCCCTTACAAGGGGTCAGTTTGTTCAGGGTTTTTTATCGGGTCTT
>CAZBIK010000231.1:0-5807 GCA_964491955.1 uncultured Ferruginibacter sp. | reverse complement strand
TTTTTTAATTAAACTGTAACTTTCGAGCGATTTTGTTTCTATAACAAGTTTGATTGCATCTTTTAGTTTCAGTTGTTTTTTATGCATGCCATCAGGAATGGTAGTTATGACCTATTTCATCAGTTCGCCTTGGGGCAATATATTTTTATCAGCCGGTTTTAAAGCAGCAAACTGTTTTACACAAAGGTCATTGCTCTGCGTTTTTAGCAAATGATAGATCTCTTCGGTAACAAAAGGCATATAGGGATGCAACAGTTGCATAAGCTGTTCAAAAAACATAACTGTGTTTTCATACACATTTTTAGCTACTGGTTTTTCAAAATCAGGTTTCACCCACTCCAAATACCAACTGCAAAAGTCGTCCCATACCAAGCTGTAAATTGTTTTCAAAGCTTCACTCAGCCTGAACTGTTTCATCAAAACATCTACTTCGGCTTTTACCAGATTCAACCTACTCTCAAACCACTCCAATGCAAAATTGTGTTCTGCCAACTGCCCACTGCCAACTGCCGAATGCTTGCCTTCCCACATCCTCACGAGCTTCAGCGCATTCCACATCTTGTTATTAAAATTCCTGCCCTGCTCAAGGCTGTTCTCATCAAACATCAGGTCATTGCCTGCGGGTGAAGAAACCATAATGCCAAACCGTACTGCATCGGCACCGTACTTATCGATCAGGTCGAGCAGGTCGGGACTGTTGCCAAGCTGTTTGCTCATTTTACGTCCCAGTTTATCCCTTACCATACCGGTAAAATACACATCCTTAAAAGGGATCTGTTTTTCATATTCCATGCCTGCCATCACCATGCGTGCCACCCAAAAGAAAATAATATCCTGGCCGGTAACCAAAACCGAACCCGGATAATAATATTTTACTTCATTATTGCCCGGTTCTGTTATGCCCTTAAAAACCTCCATGGGCCATAGCCAGGATGAGAACCAGGTATCCAGCACATCAGCATCCCTGGTAAGCCCGTTCTTCGGATCTTCCCGGTAAATGGTATAATATTTTTCGTATGCTTCATTTTCATTTTCTGCAACCACCATCTTTCCATCTGCATCATACCAGGCCGGTATCTGCTGGCCCCACCATAGCTGGCGGCTGATGCACCAGTCCTTTACATTTTCAAGCCAGTATTTATAGGTGGCCAGGAATTTATCACCGGGATGAATTTTTATATCTCCGTCAACCACGGCTTTCAATGCAGGTGTTGCCAGTTCTTTCATCTTCACGAACCACTGCGTACTTATTCTTGGTTCTACCACTACACCTGTACGTTGGCTATAGCCCAGCCTGGTACTGTATTCTTCTGTTTTGGTCAAAAAGCCTTTCTCTTCCAGTTCTTTGATTATTTTTTTACGGGCAGCAAAACGGTCTTCACCCACATAGATCTGTGCGGCCGCACTCATGGTACCATCTTCATTGATGGTATCCACCACTTCCAGGTTGTGTTTCAACCCTAAATTATAATCATTGATATCGTGTGCAGGCGTCACTTTTAAAGCGCCGGTCCCAAATGCCGCATCCACATAGTCATCAAAAATCACGGGTATGCGGCGGTTGATCAGCGGAACAAATGCATACACTCCTTTTAAATGGGCATAGCGTTCATCATTGGGGTTCACACAAATGGCCGTGTCGCCCATGATGGTCTCGGGGCGCTGGGTGGCAATACTGATGTAAGCTTCATCAGGGGTATCCAGTTTATACCGGAGATGGTACAGTTTCCCGGTCAGGTCTTTGTAATCCACTTCTTCATCGCTCAGTGCAGTTTTTGCAGCAGGGTCCCAGTTGATCATCCTGGCACCGCGGTAGATCAGGCCTTTATTATAGAGGTCGGTAAAAACTTTAATTACTGCTTTGTAATAATGATCGTCCATGGTAAAGGTAGTACGGTCCCAGTCCACACTGCAGCCAAGCCTTTCTATCTGGTTGTAAATGATGCTGCCGTATTTATCCTTCCATTCAAATGCATATTTTAAAAATTCATCCCTGCTCAAACTGTTCTTATCAATGCCTTTTTCTTTGAGCATGCCCACCACTTTGGCTTCCGTGGCAATGGAAGCATGGTCGCTGCCCGGTACCCAGCAGGCGTTGAAGCCGCTCATGCGTGCCTTACGAACCAGGATATCCTGTACAGTTTCATTGAGGGTATGGCCCATGTGCAACACACCCGTAACGTTGGGCGGGGGTATCACCACGGTAAATGCAGGCCGGCCATCGGGTTTGCTGTTAAAATACCGCTGGCTCAGCCAGTGTTTATACCATTTTTCCTCAACTGTTCCGGGCTCAAAATTTTTAGTCAATTCCATGTTTTGTATTCCTTATTGATCAGGGATTGCAAAAGTACAAAAAAGCGGGGAGGTTTTGGTTTGGGTACCGGTATGAAACTTACCGGCTTTCCGCCTTCCCGGCCAGATGTTTTTTTTGCCGGGATGGCGGGAAGGCAAAAAAAAGGTTAGTGTCTTCGTATGATATACCACTTTTATTAATGATCTGTCAGCCTGAGCTTGTCGAAGGCGGGTTAACATAGAAAAATACCGGCTTCGACAATCCCCATAGCTATCGGGACTGACAACTTTTCAAACTGAGACACTACCTAAAAAAGATATATGCAGATTTTTATTCCGGCTCATTAATGGAAGAATAAGGGTATTCAAATAAAACAAATCCGGCAATTCAGATTACTTTACCTGGTTATGGCCAAAAGCGGTATTATATTATTTTAAAATTTGAGTATCTTTCTGAAACCATTTTAATAACTCAACTAAAACTAACATCATGAAAAAACTTATTGCAGAATTCATCGGTACTTTTTCACTGGTGCTTTTCGGCTGTGGTGCTGCTGTGGTTTCGGGAATTTCAACCACAGGGCCTTCGGGCATTGGCTTATTAGGTATTTCTTTTGCGTTTGGCCTTGCCGTGGTCGCCATGGCCTATGCCATCGGCCCGATATCCGGGTGCCATATCAACCCGGCCATCAGCATTGCAATGCTTGCTGCCGGTAAAATGAATGCCAGGGATGCAGCCGGTTATGTAGTTGCACAAATTGCCGGAGCCATTGCCGGAGCCGGGGTTCTGTACCTGATCGTTTCCAACCAGGCAGGTTACGAAAAACTGGGAGACTGGGCGCTTGGCTCCAATGGATGGGGTGAGGGTTACCTGGGAAATTATAATCTTACCGCAGCATTTATAGCAGAGGCTGTGTTAACCTGTCTTTTTTTGCTGGTGATCTTCGGCACCACATCCAAAGCGGGAAACGCAACTACAGCCGGACTGGCGATCGGTATTACGCTGGTGCTCATTCACCTGGTGGCCATACCCATTACCGGTACATCGGTTAACCCTGCACGCAGTATCGGCCCCGCAATTTTTGCAGGTGGAAAGGCACTGAGCCAGTTGTGGCTGTTTTTGGTTGCACCGGTCATTGGCGGTTTGGTTGCTGCGGTTATCTGGAAGACACTGCTGGAAACAAAGGAAAAATAGTCAACAGGAAAGGATACACGAATTACATATAAAAAATGATTGTAAGAGCCTGTCTCAAAAGACAAAGTTTGCCGGGAGGTTGGTAAATTGGAAATAAAAGAATAATTGTTCGTTACATGTTTTCCGATTAACCGTCTTTCCGGCTATTTTATTAAATCTGCTTTTGAGACAGCCTTTTTATGCTCTTGCGATCCTGTTCCGGTCAACCCAGTAAGCCAGTATCACAAACAGCCATTGTAAATTACCGGCCCAGGCAACTGCATTCATACTGGGCGGGGGAGGGCCGAGCAGGTTTGCGGTGTGTGAGATGATCAATAACCCGATCAATATCCACAAACCAAAAATACCTTGTTTGTTTTTGGCAACTGTTGCACGCATATAAAGGATAAGGCCTGCAATAAAAATACTCCCTTCGATCAATAAAGTGCCCCAAAAAGAATTCCAGAGTTTTAATCCAAAAACCGGTGAATCATTTCCCGGGTAAAGGGGCAGGTCGGGCAGGTGCACGACCAGGTCGAGTACCCAGTGGCTGATCACGCAAAGCCCCAATACAACAGCTGCTCTTATATTTTTTTTAAACAGCCAGTACACAAAACCAAACAGGATTGCCCAAGCCAAAACCATGACCAGGCTGTGCGAAATGGGATAATGGGTAAATTCTATCGGTTGTGCGTGGCCGGTACCGGGTTTTATTGCCGCCTGTTCAATATTCAGCAGTAACAGCACGGGCCATAGCAGGTCTAAAAACTGAACGGCTAAAAATAAAGTACCCAGTGAAGTTTTTGGAACTGTTTTTTTGGCCAGTAAGCCAACTCCAAAATGCCCGATAAACATGAGATAATATTTTGGTTCAACGCTAATGTAAAAAGAAATCCGGGAAAATGAAACTGTACCCGTTGGTTTTGCATTTTAAACCTTGCCTGCCAGGGCCTGCTGCAGAAATTCCTTTTTCCGGCGTGCCACTTCAACTTTTGAATCGTCGCTCATTTGCAAAATGCCCTGCCGGTCATAAGCCTGTATATGGGCCGGGTTAACCAGGTGCGATTTGTGTACCCGCAGGAACCTTTGCCCTTGCAGCATTTCATCATATTCTTTCAGGGTTTTTGCGGAGATGAATACTTTATTGCCTGTTAAGAATATATGTGTGTAATTGCTTTCTGCCTGCAGGCGGATGATCTCATCAACCTGTACATATTTTATTTCTGAAGCATCGGCCAGGGCCAGTTTGAATTTTTCGCGGCTGCCCTGCGAGATATTCTGAATGAAATTGCGGAAGAGGATCTGCCCTGCCGGTGCATAAATGCGTTTTACTTTGTACCGTTCTATTGCTTTTTTCAATTCCGTTTCGTCGATCGGTTTCAGTAAATAATCCAGGGCGCTGAAGCGGATGGCCTGGATGGCAAACTCGTTGTATGCCGTGGTGAAGATCACTTCAAAATTCCAGTTGTCAATATTGGTGAGCAGGTCAAACCCGCTCTGGTGAGGCATCTGTATGTCCAGGAAAACAATATCGGGCTGAAAGGACCTGATCAGCGGAACGGCATCCTGCACGCTGCGTGCCGACTGTACCGATGTGATATCCGGGCAATATTCGCTGACCAGCCATTTCAGCAGGTCGATGGATGCCTGTTCGTCGTCTACGATCAATGCTTTTATCATGATTCTTCGGGATTGTAGTAAGGAATGGTAATGATCACTTTTGTTCCTGCAGGTTCCTGTAAGCTGTTATACATATCCGTTATTTCCACGTTTGCCGGTTTACCGGTTTTTTGCTGCATCAGTTTAAGCCGTTCCTCGATGATGCCGATGCCCTTGCTTTCATGTACGGAAGCACTGAGCCTGTTCTTCCGGATAGCTGCTGACTTAGTACGCCCGATCCCGTTATCTTCAATGATGCAGGTCAGGTATTCCTCGGAACTGTTGGTAAACCGGATCGAGAGTTTTTTATCTCCTTCCTTGTGCAGCAAACCGTGCCAGATGGCGTTTTCAGCAAAGGGCTGCACCATGAGGGAGGGCAGCAGGATCTCGTCATTGGTTAAACTTTCATCCACGGTTATTTCCCAGGTGAACGAATCATCAAAACGAAGTGATTCCAGTTCAATATACATTTTCAGGATCTTCAGCTCATCATCCAGCGGTACAAAATTGCGGTCGGCAAAATTCAACAGGCTTCTTAAAAAATTGGAGAATACGGTCAGGTATTTATAGGCTTTTGTGGTCTGTTGCGAAACGATCAGGTGCTGGATCGAACTTAATGAATTGAACAGGAAATGCGGGTTCATCTGCAGGCGCAGGTTTAAAAAACGCGATTCAGCCATTT
>CAZBIK010000230.1:0-5836 GCA_964491955.1 uncultured Ferruginibacter sp. | reverse complement strand
GGATAATGGCCTGTATAATGCAAGCAACCCGGTGTATGCATACATTCTTTCCGGGATTGCTTTATTCCTGTTATTGATAGCCTGTATCAATTTTGTAAACCTGTCCATTGCCCGTTCGCTGAACCGTGCAAAAGAGATCGGCATCCGTAAAGTGGCAGGCGGTGAAAGAAGGCAGCTGATCATCCAGTTCCTGGGAGAATCCTTTTTACTCAGTTTTTTTGCTTTCGCTTTCGCGCTGTTGCTGGTGGAACTTGCCTTGCCTTTCTTTAATGAATTGAGCAATAAAGCATTGTCATTTTCCTATTTGTTTGATATAAAATTAATACTGCTTTATGCCGGGTTGTTCATCGTTTCAGGATTACTGGCAGGGTTTTATCCCGCCCTGGTATTGTCAAAACTAAATCCGGTTGAAACATTATACGGAAAAACCCGTTTTGCCCGTTCAAATTATTTTTCAAAAGGGTTGGTAGTTGTTCAGTTTGCCCTGGCCACATTCCTGATCATCGGCACGCTGATCATCTATTCTCAGTTTAATTTTCTGGCCAATTACAATATCGGGTATAATGATGATGATCTTGCCATTGTGTATACAGGGCCGGTTGATGCAAAAAAAGCAAATCTGCTCGCAGAAGAATTTAAGAAAAACCCTTCCATACTCAGCGTGGCAGCAAGAAACGGGGGTGAACGGGGTACCCGTGCAAAAGTAGATGGAAAAGAAATTGAGCTGGCATATGAAATCGTTGACCGGGAATACCTGGCAACACTTCAGCTCAATTTGCTGCAAGGCCAAAACCTGGCTGGCCAAAACGCTGCTGATTCCGCAACCTCCGTAATGGTAAATGAAACATTTGTAAAAACTGCGGGGTGGCAGCAACCGCTTGGCAAAAAGGTTGATTTCTTCTGGGATTCAGCACGTATATATAATGTGGTTGGCGTAGTTAAGGATTATTATTATGGTTCACTGAAAGAAGGCATCAAACCCCAGCTTTTTACCATGGACCGGAGGGGTGGAAGGTACGGACAATTGTGGGTAAAAATAAACCCGCTGAATTCGGCATCCGCACTGCAGTATATTCAAAAAACATTCAGGCGTTTACTGCCGCAGCAACCATTCCAGTATGAATTTAAAAAGGACATTAATGCTGCACAATATGCAAGCGAACAAAAGTGGAAGCAGATCATTTCCTTTGCAGCAGGGTTAACCATTTTTATTTCCTGCATCGGTTTATTTGGCCTGGCCACATTGGCGGCGCAAAAAAGAACCAAAGAGATCGGCATCCGGAAAGTATTGGGAGCCGGTGTCACCGGCATCGTTAAAAAATTATCCATTGGTTTTTTGACACTTGTTTTACTGGCGGCATTGATCGCCATACCTGCAGCATGGTGGGTTTCGCAAAAATGGTTACAGAATTATCCCCTGCGGATTGAATTAAATATATGGATGTTTGCAGCTGCCCTGGCATTAATAGTGCTGGTTTCATTTATAACGATATGTTTCCAGGCGGTAAAGGCAGCGGTTGCAAATCCTGTAAAAGCGTTGCGGACGGAGTAAGTGGTGTTCAGGAGAAAGGCAAGGACCACAGGGATATTTTCAATTGTTGGATAACTAAAATAATATCATGATATCATTAAAAGGAATTTACAAATGGGTGAACACCGGCAACAACCGCACTTTCTTATTGAAAGACATTAATCTCAGCGTTAAGGAAGGCGAGTTCATATCCATTATGGGACCATCTGGTTCGGGCAAATCAACTTTGCTGAATGTGATCGGGATGCTGGATGATTTCAATGAAGGGGAATATGACTTCCTGGGTGAGCCGGTACATAAACTGAAAGAAAAACAACGCAGTGCCCTGTACAAAAAATACATCGGTTTTGTGTTCCAGGCTTATCACCTTATTGATGAGTTGACCGTTTATGAAAATATTGAAACGCCATTGATCTACCAGGACATTAAATCATCCGAAAGAAAAGCCATGGTGGCCGATATGCTGGACCGGTTCAATATTGTAGGAAAGAAGGACCTTTTCCCCACACAGCTTTCGGGTGGCCAGCAACAACTGGTTGGAATAGCCAGGGCGCTGATCGCCAAACCAAAATTACTGCTGGCTGATGAACCAACAGGAAATCTCAATAGCAAACAGGGAGAGGAGATCATGGAACTGTTTAAAGAACTGAACAATGAGGGTGTAGCCATCATCCAGGTAACGCATTCAGAAAAAAATGCGGCTTATGGTTCAAGAATAATCAACCTGCTGGATGGGCGGATTGAACATTAAAAAATTTATTGCTGATAAAACTGTTAGCAATTAATAAAACAATTTATGAGGTATGGCTCAAAGCCCCCTCTCCTTTGTCGAAGACCCCGATAATTTCGGGGGAGAGGGGGTTGGGGGTGAGGTAAAAATTATAAAAACGAATAAGATGAAAATGATCAGGATCTTTTTTGCAATCACCGGCATGCTGATGTCCGTATTATTTTGCAAGGCACAGGAAAACAAATCAACATTGACCTTACAAAACTGCCTCGATATTGCCCTGGCAAATAATATCCCGGTAAAGCAGTCGGCATTGCTGGAGCAGGCAGGTAAAGTGAATGTTAACCAGGCAAAGTATAACCGCCTGCCCAATGTTGCTGCGGGTATAAATTACGGCATCAACAATGGCCGCAGCATTGACCCTTTCACCAATGCGTACAACAACCAGCAGCTGTCCTCCTCCAATGCCAGTTTGACCGCTTCGGTACCGGTATTCCAGGGCTTTCAAACTCAAAATTCCATTAAGCAGGCTGCCTTTTCATACCAGGCATCCAGGCTGGAGCTGCAGCAGGAAAAAGATAACCTGACACTGAATGTGATCCTGGCTTTTCTGCAACTGATGAACGATGAAGATGTACTGGCCCTTACCAAAAAGCAGATAGCCGTAACCGAAAAACAGGTTGAGCGCCTCACCCAGATGAACAATGAAGGAGCCATTGCCCCTGCAACACTTTTTGACCTGAAAGGGCAATATGCATCCGACGAGCTGGCGGTTACCAATTCGGTCAGGGCTGTTGCACTTTCTAAACTGGCCCTGTCCAGGTTGATGAATGTGCCATATCAAAAAGAAATGCAGATCAACCGCGAGGGTATCGACATGACACTGGCATTATATGATGCCAGCGCAGACAATATATATAACACTGCTTTGCAAAACCTGGCCATGGTAAAAGCAGCCGACCTGCGTACAAAAGCGGCAACAAAGGCTGTTAAAGTGGCTGCTGCGGGCCTGTATCCCACACTTTCGCTGTTTGGCCAGCTGGGTACCAATTTTTCAAGCGCCGCACGTACATCAACCCTGGCAGGTGTCACTGATGTGGTTACCGGCGATTATGTAGTGGTGAATGGCAGCAACAGCCCTGTTTTTTCAAAACAGTCGATGTACAACAGTCATAAAATAAATTTCCTGAACCAGTACAACAATAACGTCAATACTTATTTTGGGGTAAGCCTGCAGGTTCCCATATTTTCTTCCTTTCAAACCCGAAGCAATATCAAACTGGCACGCATAGAAGAAAAAAGGAACAGTTATGTTGCCGAAAACACCCGGGTACAATTGAGGCAGGCCATTGAAGAAGCCCATCTCAATATGACCACTGCCTGGGACCGGTATACCATTTTAACCGAACAGGTAAATGCTTTTGCAGAATCTTTTCGTGCTGCCGAGATCCGGTTTAACCTGGGGGCATTGAACAGTGTGGAATATTTAATTGTAAAGAATAACCTCGACCGGGCAAATATTAACCTTTCCATTGCGCGGTACGAATATGTTTTGCGGACCAAAGTGCTGGATTTTTACCAGGGCAAATTAAAATAAAAGTTTCCCTCGTCCCCGTCTCAGACGGGGATGCACTGGTTATGAGACTTTGTCTCCCATCATTTTATAATTCATTCAAAGTAAATTCCTATGAAATGTCAAAATCCGGAACGGTCAACTTTACTGAACGGCTTTTTTTGAAACCGCTTTTTTGAATCCGGCTTTGGCTGCCGATGACTCACGAATGCACAACTCTGTGGGTAAAACAATTTTTTCAAATTCGGTAACGGCCCTTTTGCTTTCAATGATATTGATGAGCAATTCTGTAGCTGTTTGTCCCATTTCAAAGGCAGGTTGCTTAACAACAGTTAAACCGGGGTTCATCAGTTCTACCAGTGGTGAATTGGAAAAACCTACCAGTGCCATGTCGTCCGGCACTTTTAATCCAATGGCTTTTAACGCAACCAGGCTGCTCACGGTAAGCCTGTCGCCTGCACTGAAAATGGCATCGGGTTTGTCTTTTGATTTAACAAGGCTTTTAATGGCATCCTCCAGTTCTTTATAGATCATACCGCCGTGGTCGCAGTTTTTAATATACGATTCGTTAACGGGTATATTATTGGCTGCCAGTGCCGCCTTATAGCCTTCGAGCCTTTCCCTGGAGATGGATAAATGGGAAGCGCTGCTGAGGTGTGCAATTTTTGTATACCCTGCATCGATCAGGTGCTGCGTAGCGTCATAAGCCCCTTTAAAATTATCAGTAACCACTTTATGGGTTTCGATCTCATCGGTGATCCTGTCAAAAAATACAATGGGGAACCCTTTGTCGTGCAGGTTTTTAAAATGTTCAATATGGTCTGTTTCTGCCGAAAGAGAAACCAGTAACCCGTCTACCGAACGGGAGGCCAGGTGCTCTACGTTAACTACTTCCCGTTCATATGACTCGTGGCTCTGGGAAATGATGACATGGTAACCCCGGTTATAGGCAATGGATTCAATGCCATTGATGGCCTGTGAAAAATAATTATTGGCTATTTCACAAACCACCACGCCGATAGAACGGCTGCGGCGTTCCTTCAAACTGAGGGCGATCGGGTTGGGCCGGTAATTGAATTGTTCCGCATATTCTATCACCAGTTTTTTTGTATCCGAGCTGATCTCGTGGCTTCCACGCAGGGCCCTCGATACTGTTGAAGTGGATAATCCCAGCGCTTTTGCAATGTCTTTAATGGTGATGGCCTCGTACATTTTTATGGATGCAGTTTCTGTTTATAATTTTATTTTTACTTCTCCCCGTTCAGCAAATGAAACACATTTTTTGCGGATTTCGTTTTTCCGTAACCCGCTGCAATCGTTATCGGCATCGTTTGCGTAAAAAAATCAATCCCGAATTATTTTTTTGTTAAATAAACTGTGTAGCATTGTTCTCAGTACTCCTTGTAAAATACGAATAAGTTTCTACCCGCAGAAAACGATTTATAAACAGGTTGCATCATTTTTTGAATTTTAAATATTGCTATATGAATAAACTACTGGTTTTACTGACTGTTTTATTGATTACACCTTTTACATTACTGGCCCAGACAAAAACCATTACAGGAAAAGTGGTTGATGATTCGGGCAACCCGTTACCGGGTGTCAACATCCTGGCCAAGGGAACCCGTAAAGGGGTGCAAACCGGCAATGACGGAAATTTTACCATTACCGTTACCGGTACAGGCAGTACCGACCTGGTGATCACTTCTGTAGGTTTTGCTGCCAATATCGTTACTGTTTCCGGTACAGATGCCGGTACGGTTACCATGGTACGTGAAGTGATCACACAGGAGGATGTGGTGGTTGTTGGTTATGCCACCATCAAACGTAAGGACCTTACCGGTTCCGTTTCATCTGTGAATGCAAAAGAACTTAAGGATTTTCCGCTGTCATCGGCTGCAGAAGCCCTGCAGGGTAAACTTGCCGGTGTGCAGCCAACCACAACCGAAGGTTCCCCCGGTGCAAATATTGTCGGGCGGGTCTGGGGTGGACCTGCCCACGC
>CAZBIK010000229.1:0-5867 GCA_964491955.1 uncultured Ferruginibacter sp. | reverse complement strand
CATTAGTATAGGCAAAGATAATTGCCTTCTCGTCAGAATAATTTTTCCAGCTTAGAAATTTTTAAAGGGCCTGCAGGCAGTATGTATGGCGCCGGTACAGGCGGCTTGCTGTTAATGCACAGTTTTGGAAGATCGTGGCAACCGGGTGTACATGTAGATTATGTAACGGGCAGTTATGGATTGCAAAACATATTAACCTCTGTTGCATTTGGAAATGAGAACAACCGCAACCTGGTAACCTATGCTCACAATGAAAGCGATGGATACAGGGATCACAGTAAAACCAGGAAAGACAACCTGGGTTTTATTTCAAGAATGAAAATTTCTGAAAAGCAGCAAATAACCACCAGTATCCTGTACAATAATCTTTTTTATGAAACACCGGGCGGATTAACCCTTGCAGAATTCAATGCCAATCCAAAACAGGCCAGGCCTGCAGCAGGCGGTTTCCCATCCGCTGATGTTTCAAAGGCAGCCATTTTCCAGAAAAACCTGGTAGTGGGCTTTAATCACCAGTACAGTTTTAATACCGGGTTTAAAAATTCAACGACTTTGTTCGGTACCTATAACCAGGTACAGAACCCCACCTTCCGGAATTATGAACGCCGTACCGAGCCTGCATTTGGCGGCAGAACTTCATTTATTTATGAAAAGAAAATAAAGGAAACTACCCTGCAGTTTATTGCCGGGGCTGAACTGCAAAAAGGATTTTTCAATACCCAGGTATCAAAAAATAAGAACGGCCAGGCAGATACGCTGCAAACCAATGACGACATTCAATATACCACGTACAGTATTTTTGTACAGGGGGATATCAATATCAAAGACAGCTGGATCATTACTGCCGGTGCCAGCATCAATAAATCCAAAGTGGCATTTACCCGGCTGAATAAATACCCGGTGCTTGACCAGGGTCGCACCTATAAAAACGAGATCTCTCCAAGGCTGGCGCTGCAAAAAAAACTGAACCGCAACAATGCGGTTTTTGCCAGCATTTCAAAAGGGTTCTCCCCGCCAACCATATCAGAGCTGCTGCCATCAACCGGTGTTATCAGTACTTTTTTAGAAGCTGAAGAAGGGATCAACTATGAACTGGGCGGAAAGGTTTCTTTATTGAAAAATAAACTGCAACTGGAAGCAACCGGCTTTTACTTTAAACTGAACAATGCTTTGGTATCCCGCAAAGACAGTTCAAATGCGGATTATTTTGTAAATGCCGGCAATACCAGGCAACAGGGTGTTGAGATCAGCGCGGATTACAGTACTTCTTTGAACTGTAAATGGATCGACCATATCAATATCAGGACTGCGTATACGCTGAACAATTTTAAATACGGCAATTTTGTAAAAGGTAAAACAGATTTTTCTGGCAAAAAATTACCCAGTGTTCCCGGCCAAACCATTGCAATACTGGCAGACGTACAATTTAAAAAAGGAATTTATTTCAACAGCACTTACTATCATGCCACAAAAATTTTCCTGGATGATGCCAATACCGTTGCAGCAGGCGCTTATCATTTACTGGGTTGCCGTGCCGGCTGGAATTTGTCTTTAAAAAACCAGGTAAAACTGAATTTTTATGCAGGTATTGATAATCTTTTTAATGAAGCTTACAGCCTGGGTAATGATATCAATGCTGCTGCAGGCAGGTATTACAATGCAGCCCCCAACAGAAATTATTATGCAGGTATTTCATTTCAATGGAACCAGGTACGTAGTAAATAGCATTCCATATTACAGTAAACTCCCGTTTTTATACAATTCATTTAAACCTGTCGCCGGGGAGATCCCCGGCTATATTACAGCACCGGGCACTAAATTCTCACGTGGTATTTATACGGTTGATAACTAAATTAAAAAATAATTGAAAATTTTAAGGGCAAACAAAATACAATAATATAATACATATTATTGGCAGCAGGTTGTACAATCAGCTTAAAAAAAAGTAACTGCAATTGTTTGTAAATGAGGATGTATAAAGTGAATAAGATCCTTTTTTAAGCTGCATATTTTTTCATTGAATGTAGAAATGACGCCCCTCCTTTAACAGGAGGGGCGTATTCCGTATTATACATCGTACGACTACGAATTAAATTATAACCTGATTCGTTCCCTAATAATTTTTTAAAATATTACGTTTGCAATGGTAGGGATCGTTGGTTATACCTTTCGGCAAAGAACGATATGCTGTATAATCAGCATGCTGTTTACACAGCTTCACCATTAGAATTGAACAGGTATGGCGCATTTATAGTCACTGTAAAAGTCAGATCATTTATGAAAATATTTTACTTTTTCCTTACCGCTTTTTTATTTTCACAGTTTCAGGATGCAGCGGCAAATGAATGTACCGCTGAAAAAGGTTATGTGGTCACCATTCCCGGAACTTTTAATGATGCTTCATGTGAAGATGAATTTTCAACGCCGCCTCCGCCGCCCATATTAACCAGGGGCCCGTATTTGCAGATGGGTACGCAAACAGGCATCATCATCGTGTGGCGGACGGATATTGCCGAAAATTCCAGGGTAAGATGGGGCACTGTTTTTGGCTCTTATACCAATACCGTTGATTCTGCAACATCCACCACTGAACATCTTGTACAGCTCAGCGGGCTTACACCCGATACCAAATACTGGTACACGATCGGCAGCAGTACACAAACCCTGCAGGCGGCCAATACCAACTATTTTTTAACCCTGCCTCCTGCAAACACCACCCGTAAACTCAGGTTCCTGGCTTTGGGTGATTGCGGCAATGCTTCCACCAACCAGGTGGATGTTAAAAATGCTGCATTAAGCTACCTGGGTTCAAATGATATTGATGCCCTATTAACGCTCGGGGATAATGCATACAGTTCGGGACTGGATACCGAATTCCAGACCAAATTCTTTGATATATACAAGGATGACCTGATGCGGAATAAAAAATTGTATATGAATCCCGGTAACCATGATTATGGGAACAGCAGTACACAAACCGGGAACAGGAACAACGATTATTACAAAAATTTCATTTTGCCAACTGCCGCCGAAATTGGCGGCCAGCCCTCCGGTACCGAAGCGTATTATTCATATGATGTAGGGGATGTTCATTTGATCTCACTGGATAGTTATGGCAGGGAAAATTCCAACACCACAAAATTGTATGATACACTGGGGGCACAAACGGTATGGTTAAAGAATGACCTGGCAGCCAATACTAAAAAATGGGTAGTGGTATATTTTCATCACCCACCCTATACAAAAACCAGCCACAATTCCGATACCGAAACCGCTGATCTCATGCTGATCAGGGAAAGGTTCATCCGTATACTCGAACGATATGGGGTTGACCTGGTCATGTGCGGGCATTCGCATGGTTATGAAAGAAGCTATTTATTAAAACAATATTACAATAACCCTTCGGCGCCATTGCTGGATGCAAATTTTAATACAGCAACACATACCGCAACAGGCAATAACCAGAATGCGAAGTATGATGGCACAGCCAACTCCTGTGCCTATGATTACAATTCCGGAAAATATGATCATGGCACCGTGTATGTTGTAGCCGGTTCTGCCGGACAGGTAGGCGGTACATCTGCAGGCTATCCCCATAATGCCATGTATTATTCCAATGCCACCAATGGCGGCAGTTTTTATTTTGAAGTGGACAGCAACCGCCTGGATGCAAAATTTATTTCGTATTCGGGTACCGGTGGCAGTGTGGTTCCGGTGATCAGGGACCAGTTTACCATTTTTAAGGATGTAAAAAAAGTAACCAATATCAATATTGTGCAAAATGAAGTGTTGCAACTTACCGCTTCCTGGCGGGGAACCTATTTTTGGCCCGGAAACGGGGGAGCAACTTCACAATCAGTAACCGTTAATACATCAATCCCCGGTAATTACTCATTTACTGTTCGGGATGCAGCTTCCAATCATTGCCTCGAAGATTCTTTTTATGTTGTGATCAACAACGGATCGCTGCCTGTTTTAATAACCTCCTTTGAAGCAGTCGCCGCCAATGATAAGGTGTTCTTAAACTGGACAACATCCCAGGAACAGCAAAATAGATTTTTTACCATTGAAAGATCAGGCGACGGGGTCAATTTCAGTTTTTTGACCAGGGTCGAAGGGGCGGGCACAAGTACCGAAACAAGAAATTACCAGGCAATTGATCACGCACCCCTGGAAGGAAGCAACTATTACCGTTTATCCCAGACTGATTTTGATGGCCGTGTAAACTATCATGGGATTAAAAGAGTGAATTTTAAAAACAGCAGTGGTTTTAGTGCCGGTATCATTAATAAAGGAAACAACCGGGTAAGTGTAGCTGTAAACTGCATTGCACCCGCAAATATACACATGCGCCTTGTGGATATGAATGGGAAAACAATCCTGCAGGAAAGGTTCCCGGTTTTGAACGGAGCTACGGTTAAAGACCTGTATTTGGACCGGGGTATATATATTTTGGTGCTCAGTAATCCCGTAAGTAATGAAAGGATCAGCAAAAAGATCATTGCGTATTAAGATCAGGATAACCCTTAACCGGATACCATTACATGATTTATGCAGCATTTTTACCTGTATGCCAACAAAAGCTTTAATATCCGATTTAAAAATCCGTACCTGCCTATGAAAAATGTTTACTTTAACCCGGCACCTGTTTTATCAGTACCCATATCTCCGGCAAACATTCATCATGTTGTACCAGGTGAAATTACTACCAGTAAAAAAGTTACAGCTTACCATATCCATCCCGGGGTCCTGCAGGTAAATGTGGGTATTTTATACCGGGGATTTTGGTAAACAAATAATACGTATTCAGGATTTACAAATGAATTCTTACCGCCAAAAGATATTTTGAGTTGATCTTTTTAAGTACAATACGATGCCGGATAAAGATCATTTAAGAAATGCCGTGATCAGTTTTTGAGCAATGTACAAACAGCATTGCCCATGCAGTTTGCGAACAGGTCCTGTAAAATGCTGCAACATGCGAAACCGGATCTTTGAAAGGGTAGCGTAAGATTCTTTTGAAAAACCGATAAATCCGTATTTATGAAACCATTTTTACAACTAATCATTGCTGTACTTTTATTTGCAGCATCTGCCGGTGCACAGATAATCCGCCCGTTCACACCAAGGTATTATAATGCTTCCGTGCGGGGGAATATCGTGTATGTCTCCAACAGCATCATCTCCACCACCGGCATAGGAGCCGGTATCCCGGGAACCGGTGAACCACCGCCAACCGGAACATCCAGGGATAATAACGGGCAGGGTATTAATATTGATATTGATAACCCGGCACCAACAGTGAAATTACCTTTTGGCAGTGTTTGGGACTATCATGCACGCAATGCAGCTCCGGTCAATAATCCTGTTGCTGTAGACTGGAGGCAACCGGCATATATTTTAACGGCCAACTGGAATGTGGGCGCTGCGCCGGTTGCAGGCCCGGGTAAATATGGGTACAGGTCGGGCCAGGTAACCTGTTTGCCAAGTGGCCAGGTTCCGATTTGTTTACCGGCAGCGGGAAATAAATACACGGCCTATTATTTCAGAAAAACAGTTTCTTTTACGGCACTCGAACTCTCAACTACCTTTTATGCAATACAATTGGATCTTTTAAGAAATGACGGTATTGTGGTTTATATAAATGGAGTTGAAAGGGTAAGGAACAACATGCCCGGTGGTGCTGTTACATACGGCACACTGGCTTCAGCAAATATAAATCCCGGCGCAGCAGAAGCGGTGTCTGTAAATTTAAGCCCGGCCTTTTTTAATGCCGGTGTAAATACCATTGCTGTTGAAGTGCATTTAAGGGCCACCAATTCGGTCGATATGTCTTTTGATATGCAGGTTTCCGGGCTCGATAATAA
>CAZBIK010000228.1:0-5880 GCA_964491955.1 uncultured Ferruginibacter sp. | reverse complement strand
GTGGGTTAAGGGAGCCATACGGATCCTGGAAGACAACCTGCATGTCTTTACGGATGTTCCTTAATTCAGCCGGCCGAACATGTCCAAGGTCTTTCCCGTTAAGAATTATTTGGCCTGATGTTGGTTTGATCAACTGCAGGACAGTCCTGCCCAGTGTTGTTTTACCGCATCCGCTTTCACCAACGAGGCCAACAATATCGCCGCGCTGTACCCTAAAACTTACATCGTCAACGGCTTTCAAGAATTGTGTGGGTTTTCCAAACAGGGTTTTCTTAATTGGAAAATGAACCTGCAGGTTTTTAACTTCGAGGATCGTTGATTGTTGATCGTTGACCGTTGATCGTTGATCGTTGTTCGTTGACCGTTGTTCTTTGGCCGTTGTTCGTGATGAAACCTGTGGTTCCGTTTTTTCTTTCTTCACTTCTATAAAATCACCCACAACCGCTAAACGGTGCCCCTTTTTTTGTCCCGCCGGCCTGCAGGCAAGCAATGCTTTAGTGTATGGGTGTTTTGGCGAAAGCAGGATATCTTTTGCCGTGCCCTGTTCCACAATTTCGCCATTATACATCACCAGTATCCTGTCGGCAATATCTGCAACCACACCCAGGTCGTGGGTGATAAAAACAACACCCATGTTGTGCTGTTCCTGTAAGGACCTGATGAGTTCCAGGATCGTTTTTTGTACCGTTACATCCAGTGCCGTAGTGGGTTCATCGGCAATTAAAAGCGCCGGTTTACAACTCATGGCCATGGCGATCATGACCCGTTGTTTTTGCCCTCCGCTGATCTCATGAGGATAACGGTTAAGCATGTTTGCTGCATCGGGTAATTTCACCTGTTCAAAAAGCTCAATGGTTTTTTGCCTGGCCGTTTTTTTGTTTACCTGCAGGTGCAGTTGAATGGCTTCCATCACCTGGTATCCACAGGTAAAAACCGGGTTGAGCGAGGTCATCGGTTCCTGGAAGATCATGGCGATATCCCTGCCGCGGACCTGGTTTAATTTTTCCTGGGATAATTGCAACAGGTCGACCGGGTCATTTTCATCTTTAAAAAATAATATTTCTCCTGTTACTGCTGCCCGGGCCGGCAATAATTGTAAAATGGAAAGTGCCGTTACCGATTTGCCGGAACCGCTTTCACCTACAATGGCCAGCAGTTCGCCACGGTTAACCGTAAAGGAACTGTTCTTTACAGCTGCAATGCCCGGATCCTCCGGATTGAAACGGATACCAAGCTGGTTGACCTGTAATAACGGCTTCATTTATTTTCAACGATTTTTATCGAAAGTTTTTTGCCGGGGGTTGGGTAATAAGCCAGGCAAACAGCACAGGCCGGCGTATTGGTTGTATCCGGCACAAAATAAAATTCATCCCCTTCTTTTATGGAGGCTGGAAAATTACAGGGATTTGCCAAAGCAAATACATTTTTGTACGTTTTATGGGTTACCTCATCTGTCCAGGTACTTGCAATCTTTGAAGTATCCATATTTCCATTGATAAGTGCAATGGTATAGTTCATACAAATAGCCCTGATCTCCAGCCTGCCTTTAAAGGTTTCGTTGTTTTTTTTCTTTCCGGTGCAGTTGTCTGCGGCGATGGTGAAAAAGAAAATGACAGGTAATATAAATAAGCGCTGCATGTATCAGAATTTTAAGTGCCGAACGGTCAACCCGTCATTGATCAGTTGTTTTAATGAATCAATGCCGATCTTTAAATGCCGTTCCACAAATTCGGTGGTCACTTTTTTATCACTCTCTTCCGTTTTTACGCCTTCGGGAACCATGGGGCTGTCGCTCACCAGCAACAGGGCGCCGGTGGGTATTTTATTATAGAAACCAACGGTAAAAATGGTTGCCGTTTCCATGTCAATGGCATAGGCCCTGATTTTTTGCAGGTAATCTTTAAAGGTCTCATCATGTTCCCATACCCGCCGGTTGGTTGTATAGCAAACCCCTGTCCAGTAATCACAGGAAGCATCCCGGATGGTTGTTGAAATGGCTTTCTGCAGGGCAAATGCCGGCAGGGCTGGTACTTCCGGTGGAAAATAATCATTGGATGTTCCTTCCCCGCGGATGGCGGCAATGGGTAAGATCAGGTCGCCCAGTTTATTTCGCTTTTTTAAACCACCGCATTTGCCCAGGAACAAAACCGCTTTGGGTTCAATCGCACTCAGCAGGTCCATGACCGTGGCAGCACCCGGGCTGCCCATGCCAAAATTAATGATGCTGATATTATCTGCTGTGGCACATTGCATCGGCCTGTCGGAACCCACCACTTTAACATTATTCCATTTGGAAAAAAGGTCCACATAATTACTGAAATTGGTGAGCAAAATATACTTACCAAATTGCTCCAATTGCTCACCGGTATACCTCGGCAACCAGTTCTTAACGATATCTGCTTTTGTCTTCATATCTTTCCGTTGAATACATTTTAATTTTAAAGATACAAAAATCTTTCCCGCTGCCCGGATTAATGCACATGATCAACATTGAATATCCTGCATATCAACCCAAAATAAAAGAAGAAGCCGGTAAGGAATTCATCTTTGATGAGATCCGGAAAAGATGGATTGTGCTTACCCCCGAAGAATGGGTGCGTCAGAATTTCCTGCAATATCTTATCCAGGTAAAAAAATACCCCGCTTCATTAATTGCCATTGAAAAAGAAATTAAACTGGGCGATCTTAAAAAACGTTTTGATATTGTTGTGTACGACAATAATACAAAGCCCTGGCTGATCGTGGAGTGCAAGGAAATGAATGTGCCGCTGGATAAAAAAGTACTGGACCAGGCGCTGCGATATAACATTACATTGCAGGTACCTTACCTGGTTATAACCAATGGCAATTTCTGTATGGCCATGTCATTAAAGGATAAAGTCATGACATCGCTTGAAAGCCTTCCCCCTCACCATTAGCAACAGCGGTATTCAGCTTATTCATAAAGCGGATAACGGTTAACCGGCAATAATGATCAGCAGGATAATTATTACCAATATCAGCCTGAAAACATTTTGCATATAATTTTGTTTTGTAGCTTACATAACCATAAACGGAAAAATGAAAAGGAAAATTGTTATCGCGGTTACAGGTGCCAGTGGATCTATCTATGCGGAATTGCTGTTAAAAAAGCTGCAATTGCTTAATGATCAATGGAATGAACTGAGCCTGGTGATGACAACAAATGCAAGGGAAGTGTGGAAAATTGAGCTGAATAATGAGAGTTATACCGAATTTGATCTGCTCCATTACGAGCCGATGGATTTTAATGCAGCATTTGCTTCAGGATCAGGGCAATACGATACGATGATCATCATCCCCTGCAGTATGGGCACATTGGGCAGGATCGCTTCCGGTATTTCTAATGACCTCATCAGCCGGGCAGCCGATGTTATTTTAAAGGAAAGGAGAAAACTGATCTGTGTAATACGGGATACACCTTACAACCTCATTCATATCCGCAACATGGAAACCATAACCCTGGCAGGCGGTATCATTTGCCCGGCAACACCTTCCTTTTACAGCAAACCAGCCACGATCGAAGATGTGGCAGCCACTGTTGTTGACCGGGTGATTGACCTGGCAGGGCTGGATAACCAGGCATACAGATGGGGGAATAAAAAACCCTGAACATAAAAAACCACTATCCCCTTATGCTGTTAAGGGCCAAAAATCCTGCCTGAATCTTACCTCAGGTCAACGAGTTCCATTCCGGGGTAATTCTTCTGGTTGAAAACAAAAGTGGCATCCGGGATATTTACTTTGGTATTCATACTGCTTACAGAATAGGTGTACCTGTTCCCGGCTTTTTCAAAAACCCTGGTTGATGTGATGGTTTGCGTGGCTTTGTTGATGAACACGATCACTTTATGAAACAGTTTGGTTTTATCAATGGGCGTTAATTCAATTTCCTGCACACCTTTTGCATCACTGTTCAACTTGTATAAAAAATCCTTGTCGTAAAAATTGGTAAATAATTTCTGGGGGGTAATGGCATTGTTCGAAACATCGATCTTGGTAAGGGTAATTTCTTTTTCTGCCGCATCCACGGTCCAGACATTGCTGCCGTCACAGAAAATATCCTTGTCATCCACTTTGATACGGTACCTGGTACCTTTCATATACACGGTTCCTTTTTTATTACCCATTAATTTATTGGCTGCAGTCTCTATCTTTAAACTGAAATTTGACTGAACGGATTTAAAGGTTTTGAATTTAGCGCTTACTGCATCCAGTATCTTTTTTGCATCCGGGTCGCTGTTGCCCATGCCTTTAGGCGCCTGGGCATGTGCTGTAAATAAAATACACATCATCAGCACTGCCGCACTTAAAAATTTCTTCATTTTGGTTGTTTATATATTTAAAATGCTCCCTTTGTAAAATGGCTGCAAAGATAAAACAATAGACGGTTAACCCCAACGGTCGTTTAAACACATTGATTAATAAACTGTTAATGTATTGACATTGTTAAAATAAACGGACCCGGGTAACGTTTTTCAGCGAAAGAATTGCTATTTTGTGCTACTTCAACACAACTCCACTATTGATATATTATTTACAATGTAATGCGCAACTTCCCGAAGCTGTGCAGTAAAAAGCATCACGTAATTATTGTATATCATGGAAAAAAACATCCCCATTTCCCAGCGGGAAAGCTATCATCCCGGCCAATTCACTGAATTTTTATGGTGGCTGGCTACTGCCGAAAAAGAGATCCTTGTTGACTCGGTTGTGGACAGGAACCGTTACCGCATCATTGGGATGACGGTTTTGGCAACCTGGGCATTTGCCAGTTTTACCTGGACCTATTTTTTCAGCACTTTTACAGATTCAGTTTACCTGGCAGTTGGGTTGGGTTTGTTCATGGGTTTTATCATCCTTACCATCGACCGTGCACTGATCAAGGGGATCACCAAATTCAATAAAAGAAAAATTGCACCGCTGTTGTTCCGGGGGCTGCTGGCTGTAACCATCGGTACATTTATGGCGCAGCCTGCCGTGTTGTATATGTTTGATAAGGAGATCAAACTGCAGACATCGCTCGATAATGAAAAAAAGAAAATGCTGAAGCAGCAGGAACTGCTGACCTTGTATTCAGCACCAAAAGAAGCTTTGACAAAGAAAAATGCTTTATTAAAATCGGAACTTGACCTGAAATATGAAGCTGTACAAAATGCAAGAAATAATTTTTTAGCCGAAACAGATGGCAGCGGGGGATCGGGCAAAGTAGGCATTAAGGATATTGCCATGGCCAAAAAATCTGAATACCTGAAACTGGATACAGAGTACCAGGATTTATTAAAAGGATACCAGCCTCAGTTAGACAGCAATAATGCAGCACTGAAAGAAATTGATCAGAAAATAAAAACCGGGGAAGCGGGTTTTTTACTGTACCTCAACAATGGATTTTTAACCCGGGTGGAAGCGCTGGCCAATTTATTAAAGAACCATCCGGCACTGCAATTCCGGTATTACCTGATCGTGTTTATTTTAATGCTGATCGAATTGATGCCGGTCATTGCCAAGACCATCCTGCCCTCTGGCAGTTATGATGAGAAAGCCATGCTGCGGGAAGAAATGGAGATCGATATTGCACGAAGCAATATGCGCAAAGAACAGCAATTAAAAGAACTGTATAACCAAATGGCCTTTGAGAACGACTCAGAAGCCATCACCGCTTTTTTTGCGCTTACCAAGGATGACCGGAATGAAAAAATGAAAAGCTTCAGTAAAAAATGGAAGGAAGAAAACCACCAGACCTTTGACGGGTTTTGGGAAAAACTTAAAAGGGAGATATTGACAAAGCAGGAAAACTAATTTTAACTACAGATTTACACAGATGGGTTTTCTGTGTAAATCTGTGATAAAAATCCGTGGCCA
>CAZBIK010000227.1:0-5985 GCA_964491955.1 uncultured Ferruginibacter sp. | reverse complement strand
GACAGTCTATAGGCAATAACAGCAATTAAAACTATATTTCTAAACACATGAAATACTCACCCGAATCAGCCTTTCAAAGTATCGAAGAGATAAAAGCCATGCAGGAAATAAAGCTGCAGGAAACCATTGCCTACCTGAACAGCCATTCCCCTTTTTACAGGGAATTTTTTTCAAAGGCGAGGTTTAATCCCGCGGGCATCAAAACCATGGAAGACCTGGGGGTTATCCCGGTTACCATTAAGGAAGACCTGCAGCAGCGTAATGAAGATTTTTTATGCGTACCCCGGAATAAGATCATTGAATACAGTTCTACATCTGGCACATTGGGAAACCCGGTTAGCATTATGCTTACCGAAAACGACCTGCAGCGCCTGGCCTGCAACGAGTATGCTTCATTTGTAAGCGCCGACGGATCGGTAAATGATGTGTACCAGCTCATGCTCACTTTAGACCGCCAGTTCATGGCGGGCATGGCTTATTATATGGGGATTCAAAAACTGGGCGCCGGCATCATCAGGCTGGGGCCGGGTGTGCCCTCGCTGCAATGGGAAACCATTTTACGGCTGAAGCCTACGGCCATCGTTACGGTTCCGTCCTTCATCATCAAACTCATCAATTATGCTGCCGAACATAAGATCGATATCAACAGCACAACGGTAAAAAAAGCCATTTGTGTAGGTGAGAATATCCGTAACACAGATTTTACCCTGAACCCGATCGGGAAAAAAATTACAGATGCCTGGAACATCAAACTATATTCCACCTATGCATCAACCGAAATGCAGACAGCATTTACTGAATGTTCAGCATGCCGCGGCGGCCACCTGCAGCCCGACCTGGTGATCGTGGAATTGCTGGATGAAATGAATAAACCCGTTAAGGCAGGCGAGCCCGGCGAAGTAACCATTACCACGCTGGGCGTGGAAGGCATGCCCCTGCTGCGCTACAAGACCGGCGACATCTGTATGTACGATGACACGCCCTGTGCCTGCGGCCGCAACAGCCTGAGGCTATCGCCGGTGGTTGGACGCAAAAAGCAGATGATCAAATTCAAGGGCACCACGCTTTACCCGCCGGCGCTTTTCGACCTGCTGCACGAAATGGAAGACGTGATCGATTATGTGGCTGAAGTGTATTCCAATGATATGGGTACAGACGAAGTGTTGATCTATATCGTACCGGTTGATTATTCTGAAACGTGTAACCGCAAGATCAGGGCAAACCTGCAGGCCCGGCTAAGGGTTAGCCCGCACATCAAATACATGACCGAAGAAGAGATCAAAAAAATTCAGATGCCCGAAGGTGCCAGGAAGATCATCCGGTTTATCGACAGGAGGGATTGAATGGCTTGGAAAACAAGCAAAAACTGTAAAACAAGCTAAAAATCAGCAGCGTCCTTTTCATAATAATATCTACAGGTTAACGAAAACGAATAACCAACGTAAAAACCAGTTCTGAAGCGCGAATAAAATCGGTTTAGTTTATTTACAGGAGGAATTGATGTTATCAGCTTATTTCTGTCAGCAGACTTTTTTTAAATTCAATCACAATCAGTTTACCGTTATCAATAATGGCTGGTATCCGCCTTTTTTCATTTTGGCCATGCCTATAAATTGATTTCCGTTAATGCGGGTGAACTCTGAAGGAAAGAACATCAGGTCCTCTTCCCTGGTATCAAAAAGCAGTTCTTTGGTAACTGTACCGCTATTGTCGATCTTAGAAACAACTACCTGGCCACCATAACCATCTACATGATATTTGGGAACATCATCATCCTGTAATTCCATGTTCTTTTTATTATCGAGATAAAGAAAATAATAACCAGTTACGTCACTCACAAGTTTATAACTCATGGTTCCGGCAAAGGCATTTTCACCCTTTTGGCGTTTAGGTATTTTCCTGAACCAGGCTAATTCTCCATTAGCTTTTATCTTCGCGGCCAGTATGTCATCATAATGGTAAGTGGATTCATTGTATGTACGGCCATTAACATTATATGTTTTTGTATCTGCCCAATATTGTTCAAATGCAATAAAAACGCTGCCATCTTTTTCAACGACAATATTCCGAACCCGCAGGCCCTGGATTTCGTAATCGGTTTTGCGTTCCATTAACCGCTTATGTTTTGTGCTTTCATTCTTTAACAATTCTTCCATCGGGAATTCATAGTACCCGTTTTTGAATTTGATTAAGTTCCCGTCTTTATCAATTGTAGCGAGGAAAATGCCATCGGTTCCTTTGCCTTTTGCTGTCTTACTGTAAGTGCAGGCAACTACCATATCATGCATGCTGTTTTCTATCAGGGATACTTCCCGCAAAAAATAATCACCTACCGAAACAACAGTACTGGTGGGTTTTATTTCACCTTTGCTAAACTTAAATACTTCAAAATGGTAAGCAGCTTTGCCGGTTTCCTTATCCAGTTCTTTCCTTTTGTCGGAATCATAAACTTTAGTCAGCAGGTAAGCGCTGCCCCTTATGTCAACTGCGTAATCATTGTTGTCCATAACAGCCTCGGTATAAGGCATGGTAAATTCGTTGCCCCATATCTTGTTCATATGCTCATCAAATACATGGAAGCCAAGCTTATCGTAATTTTTCTTATCGTTCCTGTCCTGGGGGAAAACCCGGTAATTAACCAGCAGGTGTTTTCGATCAACATCTTCTCTGAAGCGAAACCCGTATCCTGCCATTTTGGGTATTTCAATGAGATTATTGGCACTTGTTGTATGCGTACCTTTCGTTACATCAATTTTATCGTAATACAGGATCTCTGATTTGGACCCTTTATCGAAAACGTGAACTAACCTGTAATAATAGCCGCCAAAATCGGAGATATATTCAACAGTAGATTTTCCGGAGGACTCTCTCAATTGCATCGGAATAATTTTTTCACCTGTTTGTTTCAAGGTGTTTTGTTCAAAGAGGGACACGACGAACTCGTCTTTTCTGCCTGCTAAATGCACAATGCCATCCTTATCATTTCCAAAAAAGGCAAATTCTTGTGCTTTAGCCGGGTATTCAAACTCGGAGCCCAGCTTGAAATTAAACTTACCGGTTTGCCCAAAACCAATACATGTTGAAAAGGTTAGTATTACAAGGAATATACATTTCATATTTTTTGATTTATTGAATCATAAACATTTTTTGATCAGTAATATAAGCATTTGTTTAAAATGAAAAAGCAGCAATAATTATATAAACGTATTCCTTTTTTATTAAACAGGCCCACAGGAAAAACCTGTATTTTATTGAAATTAAAGATAAATAAATCGCTTTTCTATTTAGCAAAATAAATTTACTATTATTGTTGAAGCAAATCAAATCAAAACTATGCAGCAACATTATGATGTGGTTATCCTGGGTGGCGGCCTTGCCGGCCTCACTCTTTCCCTTCAGCTTAAAAAAGCAAAACCCGGAATTTCCATACTGGTGCTGGAAAGAAGAGAAACGGCTGCTGCCACTGCAGCGCACAAAGTGGGCGAATCAACCGTAGAACTGGGTACCCATTATTTAAGGGAGGTATTGGACATCAAAGAATACCTGGAAGCCCACGAACTGCCCAAACACGGCCTTCGGTTTTTCTTTAAGAACGATACCAAGGAGGATATTGCCAGCCGGGTGGAACTGGGCCCACGTTTACGGCTACCCGTACCCAGTCACCAGTTGGACCGGGGTACACTGGAAAATTATCTGATGAAACTGACCGTGGAAAAAGGAACAGACCTGGTGCTGGGGGCAAAGGTTTCAGGCGTTGAGATATCCGGGGACAACGGACATGAAGTTTCTTATATAAAAGGCGGGGAGGAAGTAAAAGTGAAATGCCGCTGGATAGCCGATGCCTCAGGCAGGGCAAGCATCATGAAACGGAAGCTGCAGTTCCAGAAACCCATGGAACACCACAGCAATGCTGCATGGTGGCGCCTCAAAGGCGTTATTGATATTGATGAATGGACAGATAATAAAGAATGGAAAGGATTCCTTGAACCCGGCCTGCGGTATTTGAGTACGGTGCATTTTATGGACAGCGGCTATTGGTTATGGGTAATTCCGCTGGGCAGTAAAAACACCAGTATAGGCATCGTTGCAGATCCGGCAGTTCACCCGTTTGAAACATTCAACACCTACGAAAAAGCAGTTGAATGGATGAAAGTGAATGAACCGCTGGCTTATAAAATGCTGGTACCGCTGGGTGAAGGTGATGGATTAATGGATTTTAAGATATTAAAACATTATGCACATCATACACAAAGGGTTTATTCAACCGACAGGTGGGGAACAGCCGGGGAGTCGGGACCGTTCCTGGATCCGTTGTATTCTCCGGGTACCGATTTTATTGCCATGAACAATGGCTGGCTGAGCGACCTGATCCTGCGTGACCTGGATGGAGAAGATATTGAGACCAGGGTTACTGTTTATGAACAATGCCACCTGGCTTTGGTGGATGCCTGGATACCTGTTTATCAAAATAAATACCTGCTGATGGGCAACACCCAGATCATGGTGATCAAGATATTCTGGGATTGGGCAACTTACTGGGCAATACCCTGTCATTTATTTGCCAATAAAGCGTTTACCAATATAAAAATATTAAAAGAACTGTTTGCATCAAAAAATGGCCTGGGCCGCAAATTTGGTGAATTGCATAAGGTAATGCAGGACCTGTTTTTAGAGTGGCTTCCTTTCGAGAATAAAACATTTTCAAACCGGTATATCGATCCTTTTGACCTGGCATCATTAAGAAAATTCCAGGAAGATATTGAAGTGCAGCAGGAACCTGCAGAACTGATCGGCCAGATCGCTCAAAACATGAACATGCTGGAACAACTGGCTGTGGCTATTTTCAGGCTGGTAAGCGCAGAAGTGAACGGCACATCACCCGATATGAAAGTGAATCCATATACCATCAACCTGGGTAAAAAAGAAGGGGCCATGATGCTGGATACAGAATCTGAATATGCTATTGAACCCGGGGAGGCCATTATGAAAGATGTGGATGTGATGTGGTTTTATCCAAAGCCTGCTATGCAAACCGCGGAATGATCATTAAAACAACTTTGGAAAAGTTCTAAACTTTGCCAAAGTTTTGCAGGAGCCCGGGATCCTGACCTTACATACCATGAACGAAGTCATCCCCAAAATAGAAAGCATACAATCTGTTTTCCTTGAAACACAATTGTTTTATGCTACACATCATGATATCAACGGGCTGATCAGTTATATAGAAAAATACCCTGTTGAATTCCGTTCCATTGCATTTGAAAGCGCCTCCATGGCCATTGCCCTTAAGGACCTGGTGCAACATGAGGAATTAATTGACTGGCTGCATTATGTAAACGGGCCCGCAAAACTGCACCAGGCACAGGTTTATGTGGGCCTGGGCTGGGCCATAGCAAAACTGCAACTCCTGTTTTTACCCGTTGTTGAAAAAATCGGAACCGCTTATTACTTCCGGGTTGCCGATGGCTGCGGTTATTTTGACGGCAGTTTCAGGCACAGGAAAACGGTATTGAGCCGGCAATTACCTGCCTATTTACCGGAAGCAGCATTGCCAATGTACGACCAGGGTGTTGGGCGCAGCCTGTGGTACAGTTGCCGGGCCGACATGGATAAAGTAAAGAATAAGATCGAAGGATTTCCTGCAGAACGGCAGGCCGCACTTTGGCGCGGTATGGGTATTGCAGTTGCGTATGTGGGTGGCTGTGATAATACATACCTGGAAAGCTTGTGGCAGGATGCAGGGGCAAACAGGATCCAACTGGCTACCGGCGCGGCCCTTGCAGCCAGGTCGAGAATCATGGCAAATACCATGACTGCAGATACGGATCGTTGTTCAAGGTTGTGGTTTACACTCAGTTCAGATATTCCCGGCAACATAAATGAAGATGCTTATAACAACTGGATAGATCAAATTGAAAAAAGGCTAACCGGCAGTTTCCCGGGTTAATGTGATCAGGTTACTGAAATAATTTTTTGAAGCAACGA
>CAZBIK010000226.1:0-6088 GCA_964491955.1 uncultured Ferruginibacter sp. | reverse complement strand
TTACAGAGTGAGACCAGTTTACAACTGGATGCCGGTGCAGATTACAATACCGAACATATCTCTTTTGGCTTGTCTGCTTTCTATAACAGCTTCAATAATTTTATTTTTTACAGGAAGCTGCAATCGGCAACCGGCAGCGATTCGATCGTAAATTACAATGGTGAGGACCTGACCGCTTTTACATTTGACCAGACCAAAGCGGCATTGACCGGACTGGAAGCCACTATTGATATTCATCCGCACCCGCTGGACTGGCTGCATATTTTAAATACATTTTCGGTGGTGAGCGGGCAGTTGCGCAACCCGGTTGAAGGCAATAAATATTTACCGTTTATTCCTGCCTCAAGGCTGGTAACAGAATTTAAAGGCAGCTTTAACAGGCTCAGCAAACAGGTTCGCAATTTTTATGTGAAGTTTGAAGTGGACAATACGTTCAGCAAAAAAAATGTGTTTACGGCGTACAATACAGAAACGGTTACATCCGGTTACAGTTTGCTGAATGCGGGTATTGGAACCGATTTTGTCAATAAAAAGGATCAAACCATTTTCAGCCTGGGATTCAGTGCGTTGAATATTGCCGATGTGGCTTATCAAAACCATTTAAGCCGCTTAAAATATGCCGAAGAAAACCAGGCAACCGGCAGGATGGGCGTATTCAATATGGGCAGGAATTTCAGTATTAAACTGAATATCCCTTTAACCGTAACTTTAAATAAATAGATCCCCTGCTTTTTAGCCGGGAAGACGGCAAGGCGGAAAAATAAAATAAGACGGGGTGCAGCTTTGCTGCACCCCGTCTTACCGTCTTCCCGGCTATTTTTTTTCTTTTCTTCTTCGTAACCACAATAAAAAACCGGTTATACTCAACAATGCACCGGTTAACCCAAAAACAAAATAAATAATTTTTATCCCTGCCCCGCCAAACCTGCCCATGTGAAATTGGGAGTTAATGATATCATATTTATCCGTAGAAGTATTCTCTTCGATTAACCTGGTACCGGAAATATTACCGGAACTGTCCAACAGAACCAGGTCAGCAAATTTTTTGGAGTGAATGTATGCATTGGAAGCCCGGCTGCCATACACTGCGGTTTTACCAGTATTGCTTTGGGCAAAATAAATAACCCCGGCTGTAAAATCCGGGTATTGTTTTTTTATTCCGGTATATGCGGAATCAAAATGAAAAGACAATGCAGGAGATGTTTTTAAAACCGGTGTATAATTATTGGCAGCATAAAATTCTTTTTTAAACACATAGCGCTGCATCCAGAAACCGGTAACGGCTATCATCAGGTTAAATACAAGTGCCCACACACCAATGATCTGGTGCAGGTTATTTTTTTTACAGGCAGATCTTCTGAATAACAAAACAGCCACGATTTTTTTCCTGAACAGAATGACACCCGTGATGATGCTCAATAAAAATACAAGCGCAAAAAAGCCAAGCAGCCACTCACCTGTTTTACCCAAATGAAAACTGTTGTGGAATTTTGAAAGCCAGCCCATAAAATTATTACGCAGGTCCTCGCTGCCGCCCCTTGTTTTTAATACATGGCCTGTTTGCGGATCTAAAAATACCTGCATGGCATTTTTGCCGTTTTGATAAGCGGTGTCGTAGATGGTGAATACCAACGGCCTGTTTGATGCAACCGGCAGGTCACAACTGCTGATCTGTGCCTTAGGATATTGCCGTTGAATGTCAGCATATGAACGATGAATGCTGAAAGCTGAATTGCTGTAATTGTGTACAGCCGGCGCCTGCCATTGATCCACATCCTCATGAAAAACCAACAGGGCTCCCGATAAGGACATCAGCAGGATAAATATGCCTGATACCAGGCCTGTGGTGGAATGTATATAAAAAATAAAGTTCTTTTTCATCATCCTGAATTTACGGTATTCGGTTATCTTACAATATTAATCATTCACTGCATCAGATGAAACATAAAAAAAAACAGACCCTTTTCATCCTGCTCCTGTTTGTATACCAGGTTTCATTTGCCCAAAATCCTGATATAAACCTGTTGAAAGAGATCAACCGGCATGAATCCGGTTTTAAAAATTCATATGCAGATGTGAATTCAGCTACTGTGGATGCAGTGCTTATATCGGCCCCGGTTGGCATGGCCATTGCCGGGCTCATCAGCAATGATAAAAAATTATTACAGGATGCAGTGTATACGGGAGCTTCTGTTTTACTCACAACCGGCCTTACCTATTCCCTGAAAAATATAGTGAACCGGAAAAGGCCTTTTTATAAATACTCATTTATCATTAAAAGAGATAAAGCAAATTACTGGTTATCCTTTCCTTCGGGCCATACTTCTGCTGCATTCTGTACCGCCACCTCACTGGCATTGCGGTACCGCAAATGGTATGTGATCGCACCTGTTTATATCTATGCCGCAAGTGTTGGCTGGGCAAGGATGTACCAGGGTGTACATTATCCAACCGATGTGCTGGCAGGCGCCATAGTAGGCGCCGGTTGTGCCTGGTTGGGGTATAAGGTACAAAAGTGGATGGCGGGTAAAAAAGAACGAAAAAAGAAAGTTATATTGTAACATGATCGATATAAACATAAACACTCCTGCCTTGCTGTTCCCGGCCATCACGTTAATGATGCTTGCCTATACCAACCGCTTTTTATCACTGGCCTCGCTGGTACGGAAACTGCATGCCGAATATGCCAGTGGCGGAAAAGAAAGGAATATTTTAAGCCAGTTAAAGAACCTCCGCAGCAGGCTAAACCTGATCCGCTATATGCAGGGATTGAGCGTGGTGAGTTTTTTATGCTGCATACTGTGCATGTACACGATCTACCGCAACTGGATGACACTGGCTCACCTGATATTTGCCGCGAGCCTGGTATTTTTATTTTTATCCATCCTTTTATCCCTGATCGAGATCAATAAAAGCACCAAAGCCATAGAACTGGTGCTGAGCGACATTGAAGAACTGGACAAAGAAAATATTTTTACGGATATTTTTAAAAAGAGTGAGGATTAATGTAAGGTAACCGGTTCTGTTTGCTCATGGTTTTCATCATACTTCACAAAAAAACGGATGTACAAAACACGGCTCAGCCGCATCAGCCAGGGTTGGGTAACTACCAGCACCACGGTATTGGTGCCCAGCCACCAGAATATCCGGTTGTCATCAGTTGAAACACCGATAAAAACCAGCCAGGCAATAAATGTTGCTACTGAAACGGCCACTGCCAGTGCATAACTCACATAACCGGTCCCAAACCAGAAACCTGCTTCCAGGTCAAATTGCTGCCTGCAGACCGGGCATTTGTGGGGCATATCAAAAATATGGGAACGCTTCAGGCTTTTATATGGATTGGTGTTTGTAAACATGGACCCGCGCCTGCAACGGGGACATTTCATCGTTAAAATACTCCAGTAATAATTGGGCCTTGGTTTTTTCGACATGAGTGCAAAGGTACTAAAGCAGCAGGTGTTTTCTGTAACAAATGATACAGGCTACCTGAATCTCAGCTTATTCCCGTGCAGGTATTTCAACTTTCATAATTAAAAGCTTCCTGGTACCCAAACTCCCCCGCTTTACCAGCCAGTCTGGTAGGCCGCTCTGCTACAAGAGGGAACCAGCGACCAACACCCTCAACAAAAAAGAATATTATTTTCGGAGGCCGATAGTATCAATAATAATGAATCTTGATAGAAGAAAAACCTTTGATTAACCAACTTCTATTTAAAACTTCAATAATTTGAATATCTTTAATTATTAAAACCTCACTATGAGATATTGGATAATAATATGTCTAGGGTATTTAATAGCTTTACCAGCATGCAAAAAATCCGGTACTCCTGAAGGAAACACTGGTTCAAACTCATCTTCAAAATCCATCACCTCTTTTATTTTTAAAGCTGCCGACAATCCTGGCCTTACTGCAGATGTTATCGGAATAATCAGTTCAGATACAATCCTGTTGTCAATTCCTTATAACGTAAACATATTAAGTCTCAAGCCCACCATAGTGCATACCGGGAAATCTATAAGTCCCGCATCAGGCTCTCCACGGAATTTTTCAGTCACGATAGGATATACAGTAACTGCCACAGATAATACCAGCAAAATTTACAAAGTTATTGTAATGCCAGGTATTGAAGGCACCGTTTATATTGGCAGTAACGATGGTAACTTATATGCACTTGATGCAGGTAATGGCTCACTCAAATGGACTTTCGCAACTGTTGGCCCGATCAGTTTAGCCAGTCCTACCTATGCCAATGGAACAGTTTTTATTTGTGGTGCTGACAGGTATCTCTATGCAATTGATGCAGTTACCGGAACTCAGAAATGGAAATTCCTGGCAGCACAAGATATAAGCTGGTCTACCCCTTCTTTTTATAATGGCAATTTATATTTTGGTACCAATTCAAGTAACTCCACCAGGTATTCTGTGAATGCAGCAACAGGAACATTAAACTGGCAAAGAACAGGTACTTACAGACCATCTAATATAACAGTAGCAAACAATAAAGGATATTTTGGGCATTTTTCCGGTTTGATGGGAATAGATCTCAGTAACGGGGATATAGTTAATGTATATCATTCCTCGATATGCCATGAGTCAAACCCGCTGGTAGTTAACGGCATTATTTACAATGGTGGAGAACTTGGATTCCGTGCACAGAACGTTAATACCGGCGCAATCTTATGGACTTATCCGGATATATGTTTGAAAAGTTCTCCAACATTAAAAAATGGTACTATTTACAACAGTGGAACTTCGTTAAATAGAATTTATGCGATTGACAGTGCTACGGGTACACTGCGATGGCAATACACCGCCAATTTTGGTCAGTTCTCTTCTCCTACGGTGGAAAATAACATAGTATATGTTGGAAATATGAACTCCGTTTTTTATGCATTTAATGCCAGTCTCGGCAACTTAATATGGCAATTTGGGACTGTTGTTGGCGGTCAAAGTGCAGGACCTGTTGGTACAGTTGCAGGTAACCTGGTTTATTTTGGCAGTTACAATAAAAATATATATTGCCTGAATGCTCATACAGGTGCAGTGCGATGGCAGTTTGCAACTGGCGGCGCAGTTTATAGTGCCCCGCTCATTGTTACCAGTAATATAGTTTATCGCTCATCGATATCCGGCGAGCAGCAATAATAATAAACTCCTAAACTATTTTTTTAACGCCGTAGTTCGTTTGTATGCCACTACTTTCTCCGCTATGGATGTTCCCCCGCTAAATATAAATGCTCCTAATTATCCGAGCGCACCCGCCTTCTCCGACAAGGAGGAACCAGTAACCCTAAGTTAATTACCAGAATAATGTGTTAGTATTCCAAACTGATCTGTTCCTTCAAAAAAAAAGATTCTAAAGCAGATGGTGTTTTCAGTAACAAATAATACAGACTACTTATACTTCAGCTTAAAAAACAGCATAACCATACTCATGCCCAGTACCATGCTGTTGGTATAAATAATGGCGGCATCCTTTACCAGCAACCCGTATGTTAACCACAAAATAACGCCCAACATCAGTAAAAGCAACATCAGCAGTGACAGGTCCTTTGCCGACCTGGTCTTCCAAATCTTTATAACCTGAGGCAAAAAGGTTATGGAGGTAATGGTTCCTGCAAGCAGGCCTAAGATCTGTATTCCCGTCATGGTTTTTAATTTAAAGCCGGTGCTGACAATGTTTGTCTTTTTCTTTCGCCGATCTGCTGGCGCCACATGGCAAAATAAAGCCCTTTTTCTTCCAGCAGTTTTTCATGAGAGCCTGTTTCCACCACATCGCCTTTTTCCAAAACATAGATCCTGTCTGCATGCATGATGGTGCTTAAACGGTGTGCGATCAGAATGGTGACCTGGTCTTTTTGAGAAGACAGGTCCCTGATCGTATTGGTGATCTCTTCTTCTGTTATCGAATCCAGGGCCGAAGTGGCTTCATCAAAGATCAGTAAATGCGGGTTGCGCAACAGGGCCCGTGCAATGGAAATGCGTTGCTTTTCTCCGCCGGATAATTTTAAGCCGCCTTCGCCGATCATGGTATCCAGGCCTTTTTCGGCCCGGAAAAGAAGGTTCTGACATGAAGCCTGGATC
>CAZBIK010000225.1:0-6101 GCA_964491955.1 uncultured Ferruginibacter sp. | reverse complement strand
TGCATCAACCAGTGAAGGCCATTTTTGGGAAACCATCAATGCAGCCGGTGTACTGCAGGTACCCCTGGCCGTTTTTGTCTGGGATGACGGTTATGGCATTTCTGTTCCCAAAAAATACCAGACCACCAAAGCTTCCATTTCTGATGCGTTAAAAGGATTTCAGAAAAAAGAAGGAACCAACGGGATAGACATTTATAAATTAAAGGGATGGGATTATGCCGGTATGTGCGAAATACTGGAACCGGCCATTCAGAAAATAAGGGATACCCATACACCCGCCATTTTTCACGTGGAGGAAATTACACAGCCGCAGGGGCATTCCACTTCGGGCAGCCATGAACGGTATAAAAATGCAGAACGGCTGGATTGGGAAAAGGAATGGGATTGCCTCAGGCAAATGAAAGAATGGATCATTGCCAATGCTCTTGCAGGGGAAGACGAGTTGAAGCTTATTGAAGATGATGCGGTACAGCAGGCCAAAGCGGGCAAACAAAAGGCCTGGGAAAAATACATCGGCCCGGTGAAGGAACTGGTAGCTGCAACGGTGGACATTGTAAAACCCCTGGAAACACTTGATCCCGCCATAAAAAAATATTTGGATGAATTGACCGCACTGCGGGAACCGATGCGGAGGGATGTGATGAAAACACTGGCCACCGTTTTGGATATGGCCGGAAATGAGCCGGCAGCCTTGCCTGTACAACAATATTACGCACAACTGAAGGTTGATCATGCAGCTCTGTACAACAGTTATTTATATAATGATGGCCCGCGGTCAGCATTAAAAGTACCGGTGACCGAACCGTATTATGCTGCTGATGCAGCCACAGTAAACGGTTACGAAGTACTGAATAAATATTTTGATGAATTATTTGCAACCAACAATAAAGTGGTGGCCTTTGGTGAAGACCTGGGGCATATTGGTGATGTGAACCAGGGTTTCAGCGGCCTGCAGGAAAAACACGGTAAGGACCGCATTTTTGATACGGGTATCCGGGAACTGACCATTATGGGCCAGGGCATCGGTTTATCCTTAAGGGGTTTGCGGCCCATTGCCGAGATCCAATACCTGGATTATTTATTGTACGGGCTGCAGCCTTTGAGTGATGATGTATGTACCACGCATTTCCGCACGGCGGGGCAGCAAAGCTGCCCGCTGATCGTTCGAACCAGGGGGCACCGGCTGGAAGGCATCTGGCACAGCGGTTCGCCCATGGGCATGATCATCAATGCGCTGAGGGGAATGTATGTATGTGTGCCGCGCAACATGGTACAGGCAGCCGGTATGTACAATACCCTGTTGCAGGGCAATGATCCCGGCCTGGTGATCGAATGCCTGAACGGGTACCGGCTTAAAGAAAAATTGCCGTCCAACTTAATGGCCTATACGGTGCCGTTAGGTGTACCTGAAATTATAAAAGATGGAACCGATGTAACCATTGTTTCCTATGGATCCACCCTGCGCATTGTACTGGAAGCAGCGGCCACACTGGACAGGCTGGGTACCAGTTGCGAAGTGGTGGATGTACAGACCTTATTGCCCTTTGATATCAATCATAAGATTGTTGACTCGCTTAAAAAAACCAACCGCATCGTATTTGTAGATGAAGATGTTCCGGGCGGGGCATCAGCGTATATGTTCAATAAGGTAATGGAAGAGCAGGGCGGGTATAAATTCCTGGATGTATCTCCCCGGACCATCACGGGCAAGGCTCACCGGCCTTCCTATGGCAGTGACGGGGATTATTTCAGCAAACCCAATACGGAAGATATAGTTGCGGTCATTAAAGACATGATGCTTGAATAAATTACAGCGGCATCATTTTCAGCCGGTATGAACGATTTTGGTTTTATAAACGTCATTGATATCCTGGGTACTTTTTCCTTTGCCGTTTCGGGTGCTTTTTTTGCCATGGAAAAAAAGCTGGATCCTTTTGGGGTACTCATCCTTGCTTTTGTAACAGCCATTGGCGGTGGAACACTGCGTGATGTAATGATCGGCAACCTGCCGGTGGGATGGTTGAGGGATGAAACAGCAACGGTGGTGATATTTGGTGCTGCTATCGGAACCATGCTGTTTGACCAATGGCTTAAAAGATTCAATACCACATTATTTTTATTTGACGCCCTGGGGCTTGGGTTATTTACGATCATCGGGATTGAAAAAGGTATGGAACTTAATTTCAGTGTGGGCGTTTGCGTTGCTATGGGCACCATCACGGCAAGTTTTGGCGGTGTAATACGGGATGTGCTGCTGAATAATGTGCCCCTTATCTTCCATAAAGAGATCTATGCACTCGCAAGCATTACCGGCGGGCTTGTGTATTATTTATTAAAACACAGTGCCCTTAACGACGATGTGGCCAAGATCATTTGTATCGGGTTGATCCTGGTTATCCGTTTGCTGGCTGTAAAATATAAATGGATCCTCCCATCGATCTATACAAAAAACAAAAAAAATGAAACTGGAGATATATCAAATTGATGCTTTTGCAGATAAGTTGTTCAAGGGTAATCCTGCTGCTGTTATCCCTTTGAATGAATGGCTGGATAACGGCCTGATGCAGCAGGTAGCAATGGAAAATAATCTGAGCGAAACAGTTTTTATTGTGCCTTCCGGAAACGCCCGGGCTGATTATGAAATAAAGTGGTTCACACCTGAAGTGGAGATCAATTTATGCGGGCATGCTACCCTGGCAGCAGCCTATGTATTATTCAACATGCTCCATTTTGAAAAGCATGAAATACGTTTCAGTTCACTGAGTGGTATATTGAAAGTTACCCGCGAAGATGACCTGGTCTGCCTGGATTTCCCATCCTGGAAACCCGAACGGCTGGATATTTACCCGGATGAGATTTCGGCCATCCTGGATCATGAAGAAATTGTAGGTGTTTATAAGCACAGGGATATTTTAGTTGAACTGATGGATGAAGATGCCGTTAAAAACTGTAACCCCGATTTTTCACTGATGAAAAAGCACATTGATAAAATGATCATCACGGCCCCGGGTAAGCAGGTTGATTTTGTCTCCCGCTTTTTTGCCCCCGGCGCCGGTATTGATGAAGACCCGGTGACCGGTTCGGCACATTCGCAGTTAATTCCTTTCTGGGCGGAAAAACTGGATAAAACAAAACTTCATGCTTTGCAACTTTCAAAACGGGGAGGAGAACTGTGGTGTGAGCAGCAAGGGGAAAGGGTGATCATGAAGGGGAAAGCGGTTTTTTATATGAAAGGAGAAATTACAGTTATATAACCAGTCGATATGCTCTCCTGCAAAACCATAAAATGTATGAATTTCAATTTCACACCCAGTTTTTTTGCAAATAGGTGTTTTATTTATTTTTTTCATTTTTCAATTCATCGATCTCTTTTTTTAATTCTTTAACGGCCTCCAGCAATACAGGGATCAACCCGATATAGTTCACACTCAGGTATCCGTTGTTCTCAGTTTTAACCAGTCCGGGATAAACCTGTTGTAACTCCTGGGCAAGCACACCTGTTTGAATAGCGGAATTCCTGGTTTCATCTTTCCAGTTATACGTATAACCATTGAGTTGAGTGACCTTTTCCAGGGAATTCTCCAGTGGTTGAATATTTATTTTGAAGCGTTCATCACTTACCTGTGTAAGTGTGCCCTGTAAAATGGCATCCCCGTTTCCCTGGATCCGGAACAGTTCATTCGATGTACTGTTATCTACACCTGCATAAAAAATATGATTGGCGGCTACATCATTTACCTGGTACCGCAATTCCAAACCCGTATTTCCAAAACCAAAATACTGGTGGTCGTTATTGGCAGATTCCCTCAACACCAGTTTCCGGTTCGCATTGGTATTGGGGAATTGAAGGAGTGCATTGGGATCGTTGATGCCGATGCCTATGTTACCGGTCGGTTTAATAACCAGGTGGTTCAACGTTCCGTTGCCAAGCAGGATATCGCCGGTACCGAATTTGTAAATGTTCAGGTTATCATTATCATCCGTGCCAAGGTAAGCCGACTCTGTTGTGGTTAAAAGTTGCATGATGGAAATACCATTTTTAGCAACAGAGGATGCAAAATCGCTTTGAATATTGATGGTACCGGGAAAACTGGTGGTTGGGTCAATATGCCCCACGCTGATCTTTCCATTTTGCATCTGCATGGTAGCTTTGTTGGAATTATTGTACACATCACTGCCTACACCAAAATAGATCGCCCTGTCGGCTGCATTGGGACTGGTACCATCGGTATAGTTCCAGATATAACTTCTGTATTCAGCGCCCATGCCCACACCCATGAACAGGCCCCTTTCAGGATCATTTGCGGTCTCCTGGTTCTCATAAGTGATCCTGATCCCGTTTTTACCGGTGATTGGTGTTGTACCTGCAAATTGCGAGAGTGATGAAATATCCAGCATATATTTCGGCTCACGCTGGTAAATACCCTGTCCCAGGCCGGTGATATTGATGGCCGGCCTAATTGTTCCGTTGAACTGGTCAAACCCGATGCGGAATATGGCATCCAGGTTATTGGCATGATTCCAGATGACCGTTTCATTCGGGTTATCCTTATTGTTGCCGATCGCGAGGCCTTTGTTTGCATTAACATTGCTGTTGATGTCAAAGAGCAAAGGGGATATGATACGCATACCCAAAACAGCGGTGGTTGGGGCAGGATCATCAAGCACCATGTCCAGGCCATATTCCGGGTTCCTGTTCGATATGCCGATCATCCCCCCGGTAGAAACCTGTTTCAACCTCAACAGTTCATTTCCGCCTGCAACAAAAGAAACGTCCCTGGGATCAGGCGTTCCTAAATAATTATCTCCGGGATTAATGGGTGCAGTATGCACAGAGGAAGGCGGATTGGTATTTGAGTTGCCATACATGCTCCAATAAGAACTGTCGCTCTTTTTATTATCCGTGATCCAGTTCCATTCACTGTTTTGATAATAATAAAATCCTGCGCTGTCAGGTCCGGTCTGGTAAACCAGTAAACCTGTAGCCGGTGCCGTTATCCCGTTCTTTTCGGTTTTGGTCAAACGGGGGATCAATAAACCCTTCGTATTGCTTTTGATGTCGAGCAGGGCACTACTGTTGGCAGTACTGCCGTCAGTATTGATGGAAAAGGATTGTGCAAGTAAAGATTCAAATGATACGGCTAAAAAAATAACCAGGATTATTTTTTTCATGGGAGTGGTGATTTTGGTTGGAATAAAAAGATTTACCTGTAAATTAATGAATTAAAATTCACTGTAATAAAAATGGGCTGAGAATAATAGCTCAGCCCATTTTTATTATTTGCGGAATTGGATCACTTCAGGTTGTGATAAACTTTCTGTACATCATCATCCTGCTCCAGGTGATCAACCAGTTTTAAAACATCATTGCTTTGTTCTTCATTTAATTCCATGGTGTTAGCGGGTATCCAGGTAAGTTCGGCGCTGATCACTTCCACTTTCTTTTCTTCCAGGGCCTTGCTCATATTGCCGTACTCATTGAATGCGGTGCGGATGATGATATTACCTTCGGCATCTTCCCCGATTTCTTCCAGACCAAAATCGATCAGTTCAAATTCAAGGTCATCCACATTCAGGCCCTCGCCTTTGATCTTAAATTCGGCCATATGGGTAAAACCAAAAGCCACGCTGCCGGTAGTGCCCAATGAGCCCTGTCCTTTTGTAAAATGCATTCTTACGTTTGCAACGGTTCGGGTAGGGTTATCAGTTGCGGTCTCCACCAATATGGCCACACCATGTGGTGCATAGCCTTCATACATGATCTCTTCGTAACTGCTGGTGTCTTTACCCATGGCCCTTTTAATGGCAGCTTCCACACGGTCCTTGGGCATATTGCAGGCCTTGGCATTCAGGTAGCACCTTCTCAGGGCCGGGTTATTATCGGGATCCGGACCTGCAGCTTTTACTGCAATGGCTATTTCTTTACCAATGCGTGTAAAATTCTTGGCCATCTTATCCCAGCGGGCAAACATGGCGCTTTTTCTGACTTCAAATATTCTTCCCATTGTATGATCGTTAATTCGTTAATCCGTCAATACTTTAAACCTTAAACCTTAAACCTTAAACCTTAAACCTTAAACCTTAAACCTTAAACCTTAAAC
>CAZBIK010000224.1:0-6187 GCA_964491955.1 uncultured Ferruginibacter sp. | reverse complement strand
TTAAGCTGTTCAGCAGTATAAGCCTGTTTTTGATTTCGGTTATGTGTTCTGCACAAACCGGTAACGGCCGGTTAAAGCCCAGTGCAGATGACAATACACTGCTATGGGAGATCAGCGGCAACGGGCTAAGCAAACCCGGTTATTTATATGGGACCATCCATATTTTATGTGCGGATGATTTGCGTTTCAGCAATTCCTTAAAACAGGCCATTGCTTCCAGCGATGCTGTTTACCTGGAACTTGACCTGGATGACCCTGCTGTATTTTTAGGTGCCCTTTCGCTGATCAGCATGAAAGACGGTAAAAAGCTGAAAGACCTGTACAGCCCGGAAGCCTATAAAAGGATTGCTGATTATTTTAAGGACAGCCTTAAAAAACCCATAGCCCTTTTTCAAACCATGAAACCGGCATTTTTAGCAGCTTTGCTCTATCCCGCTATGATGCCTTGTACAAATACCGGCAGTGTTGATGAAGCCATTATGAAATTTGCAGGGGAATTTAACATGCCCATAAACGGGTTGGAAACTATGGCCATGCAGGCGTCAGTGTTCGATAGCATCTCATATGAAAAGCAGGCCAATCAACTGCTGGAAACCATTGACAGTATTGACAGGTCCAGGATACATTTTTCACGGATGCTGGCAGCCTATAAAAACCAGCAGTTGGATGAATTTGAAAAAATGTTCAAAGACCCGGTTTTTGGGATCGAAGAATCCGGTGATGAACTGCTGGATAAACGAAATAAGAACTGGGTAAAGCAATTAAAAGAGATCATGAAAAAAGAGGCTGTTTTTACTGCAGTGGGAGCCGGACATTTGATTGGCAAAAACGGGCTCATCGCTTTGTTGCGTGCCGAAGGGTATACGGTAAGGGGGTTGGAGAACAGGGAATAGGAGTCGGGAGTCGGGAGTCAGGAGTCAGGAGTCAGGAGTCGGGAATTAGGAGTTAGGAATTGGGAATGGAGCTAACTGGTATACCAAATTACCAATTACCAATTACTAAATCCTGCGTTCACTTAATAATCACTTCTTTGATAGTCTTCTCACCCAACGCCTCATTCACCCGTTCAATGATCTTTTCTTTCTGGTAAAGCAATTCATTTTTAAGCGGGGCAACGGTTGTGGTAATGAATAAAGTTGAATTGATGATCTGTATCTTATCTGTGTATTTGGCAATGGTCTTACCCATCACTTCCTCCCAGACTTCTTCAATACGCAGGGCCTGGATACCGCTTTTTAAACGGCTCTTTAGCAAAAACTGCTGAATGGCGTCCTGTAAAGAAATTTCTCCCATGCTGTAAAAATAGGTCAATTAGTCAATAGTCATTAATCATTAAGTCAATAGTCATTAAGTTATTAGTCATTAAGTTATTAGTCATTAAGTCATTAGTCATTAAGTCATTAGTCATTGGAGTAAATGAATATTATGGTACTCTTTAAATTTAAAGTAAAATGACCAATGACTTAACGTCTATAATTCCACGATCTGGTAACCCGTATCCAGTTTTTTAAATGCCTCTTCCAGCCTTTCGCGATGCGTATCTGTGATCAGGACCTGCCCGGTATTTTCATTACAAACCCAGTGAAGCAACTGTTGCATGCGGTTGTCGTCCAGCTTTTCAAAAACATCATCCAGCAGCAGGAGCGGGGCAAAGCCTTTGTTGATCTTTAAGAGTTCAAACTCGGCAAGTTTTAAAGCAAACAACAAACTTTTCCTTTGTCCCTGTGAAGCCGTTGTTTTAAAAACCTGGCCGTTGAGCTGAAAAACAAGTTCATCCTTATGGATACCGGTATTGCTGCGTTGCATCGCCAGGTCTTTTTGCCGGGATTGGTTAAGCAGGTCATGAAAGCTGCTGTCATTTAACCTGCAGTCGTATTGTATGGTGATCGTTTCATCATTCCCTGCAATGCGGTGATAGAATTTTTGTACCAGCGGGATCAGTTCTTCTGTAAAATGGCATCGTTTTTTATGGATAAAATTACCAGGGGCTATCAATTGTTCATCCAGTACTTCCAGCAGCGGCCAATCGGTTTTCCCGGGTTCGGCAAACCGTTTCAGCAAACTGTTCCGCTGCTGAAGCACTTTATTGTAGATCATCAGCTGCTGCAGGTATTCTGCATCCACCTGGCTCAGTACGGTATCCATGAACCGGCGCCTTTCTTCACTGCCGCCGGTGATCATGCCGATATCATCCGGGGCGATCATCACCGCAGGGAATTTGCCGATATGCCCCGATAATTTTGTATAGGCCACTCCATTCAATAAAATTTCTTTCCTGCCCGCAGAACCCTGTGGGCCTGCGTTTCGGAAAATACACACAATTTCATCCGGTTTTTTCACATCAACCTTTTCTGCGCCGTTAACGATGCCGGGGGTGGTTTTCGCTTCTATCCTGAACCCATCACTGCCAAACTGCATATTCTGCCCGTCAATTTTGGAAAAATAACTTTTGGTAAAACAGCAATAATAAGCAGCATCCAGCAGGTTGGTCTTGCCTTTACCGTTGAGGCCACAGATACCAACAACCCTTTCGGTAAAATCAAAAGTTGATAAATCGTAATTCTTAAACTGGGTTAATGATATTTTGTTGAAGAATAACATGGGCTGCAAGATACGCAATGTATCACATGACCTGCCATTGCCCGGATTTGTGTATTTTTAAACAACAGGTATTTTAACTACCTGTAAAGCAAACCAAATGCGGTTAAATATCGTTTAGTAATGTAATGAGATCAGTCCCGGTTATAGTAATCCTTTTTTTAAGCACAGCCGTCTTGCCGGCACAGACCGTCAAGCTCGACTGGGCAGCATCAATGAATGGCAATTCTTATGATGCCTGCCGGGCCATTACGCTGGATGCAGATGGGAATATTTATTCAACCGGTTATTATTCCACCACGGTAGATTTTGACCCGGGCCCCGGCGTTTTTAATCTTAGTTCTTCCGGTGCAGAAGATATGTTCCTCGCAAAACATGATGCAACCGGTAAACTTGTCTGGGCCAAAACCATCGGCGATTTCAGGTACCAGGCCGGGTATGCACTTACACTGGATGCTGACGGGAATATTTTTGTTACCGGTATATATTTTGGTACAACTGATTTTGACCCCGGCCCCGGTGTAACCCAGCTTACTTCAAATGGCAATGAGGATATTTTTGTGTGTAAGTATGATAACAACGGGAATTTTACCTGGGCAAAAAGTTTTGGCGGGCCAACAAACGATTTTTGCAATGACATTGTGCTCGACCGTTCCGGGAATATTTATATCAATGGTTACTTTGAGCAAACGGCCGATTTTGATCCCGGCCCGGGTTCATTTAACCTCAGTTCGGCCGGATCCACGGATATTTTTGTGTGCAAACTGAATAGCTTTGGTAACCTGGTTTGGGCAAAAAGAATTGGTGGCCCATCTGCAGATGTTGCTTTTTCAATAGGCCTGGATGAACAGGATAATGTGTACAGCACCGGCTTTTACTGGGCTACAGCCGACTTTGATCCGGGCCCGGGTGTATTTAATTTAACGTCTGATGCTTTTGGGGATGGGTATATATTAAAACTGAACAACGGCGGAAATTTCATACGTGCTGTAAAAATGGGCGGCAACAGCCGGGTGCGGAACAGCAGTTTGAAAATAGATCAAACCGGGCATATTTACATTACCGGGCATTTTGACGGGGAAGCCGATTTTGATCCAGGTGCAAACAGCCAGTTATTGATGTCGCCGGTTGATGATGATGACATTTTTGTTGCTAAATACAACCTCGATTTTAACCTGGTCTGGGTAAAGCAGTTTGGCGGCCCTTCCTTTCAAAAGGTATTTGATATTGAAACAGATAATGCCGGTGATATTTACCTCACCGGTCATTATAACGGCACCATTGATTTTGACCCCGGGCCGGACGAATATAAACTTACAGCAGCCGGAGATCCTGATATTTTTGTGTTAAAGCTGAACCCTGCAGGAGCATTTACCTGGGTGGCTGCATCCACCGGGCCTTTTTACGGAAGCGGTTATGCATTGAAGTTAGACCCTGCAAAAAATATAGTGATCGGTGGAACCTATGAAGGGACGATCGATTTTGACCCCGGACCTGATGAATATAAACTGAGTTCGAGCGGGCAAAGTGAGATCTTTTTACAAAAAATAAGGCAATGCCCCGATGCAGCGCTGGAAGAAACATTGAATATACAAACCTGTACCTCATTTACACTTTATGACAAGACCTATCATGCTACCGGTACATACACGCACCTGGTTTTAAATAGTTTTGGATGCGACAGCATCATCATCACCCTCAACCTGGCCATATCGAGGATCATAAATAATGTAACAGCCAATATCTGTGAGGGTGAATTTTACCTGGCTGCCGGTAAACTGCAAAACAAAACGGGTATTTATTACGATACGCTGAAAACCGCTTCAGGATGTGATTCGCTTGTTGTAACCAACCTCACCGTTTGGGAAAAACCCAAACCTTTTTTGGGCAAGGACCGGAATTTGTGTGCGGGGGAGACCCTGCTCCTTGATCCCGGTATTTTCGATTCCTACCTGTGGCAGGACCAGAGTACTGCGCCGCAATTTACGGTTACAGCACCGGGGACCTATTTGGTTACAGTCAGCAACCGGTTTAACTGTACAGCTTCTGCAAGATTGATCATCCGGGATATGGTACCCATTCCGAAATCTTTTTTGCCAAATGACCAGCCATTGTGCTCCGGCAATGTTTTAAAGATCAATGTGCCGGGATATCATTCATATGCATGGAGCACCGGGGCAACAACAGCTTCTGTAGAAATCAGAAATGCAGGCAATTATTTTTTAACGGTTACCAGTTTTGATAATTGTACAGGCACCGATACATTAACTATCCAGGAGATCAAATGCATCCCCATCGGCATACCCAATGCCTTTACGCCAAACAATGACGGAAAGAATGATTTTTTTAAGCCGGGCATCAATATTGAATTTGACAATTACCAGTTAAGGATATTTAACCGGGTAGGGCAGCTCATTTTTTATTCCAAAGATCCTGCACCGGGCTGGGATGGCAGGTTTAAAGGGCAGCAGCAGGCACCGGGCACTTATGTGTACCAGCTCAGTTTCCGCAATAAGGAAGGTAAACAGTTTGACTATAAAGGGAATATTATGCTGATCAGGTAAGTTTACCCCGTCATACCTGCGTTAGCAATTGTTTTATTATTTTTAATACAAACAATTTTCTTTAATTTTTCCTGCATGAAAAAATCAGCACTCCTGCTTATTGTTATTTTTTCATCGGTTTCCATTTTTGGACAGGATACCTGGCTCAGGTGGGCAAAGCAGTTTGCAGGAACATCCGTGCTTAATTATGGCAGGGGCATGGCCATTGAAGCAGATACTATTGGCAATGTGTACTCAGTTGGTATTTTCACCGGAACGGTGGATTTTGATCCGGGACCTGGTGTTTATAATTTCACACCTTCCAGTACGGATGTATATATTTCCAAGTTAGATGCTTCGGGTAATTTTTTGTGGGCAAAGCAATTAACAGGCCCATTTGGAACCCTTTCCCGGTCTTTTTCGCTGGATAAGGATCTTAATATTTACGTAACCGGCACCTTCCAGGCCACAGTGGATTTTGATCCCGGCCCCGGGGTTTTTTACCTCAATGCAAACGGCACCGCTGATGTGTTTATCCTGAAGCTCACAAAGGATGGGGATTTTGTATGGGCAAAACAAATTGGCGGGCCATCAATAATTGCTGAAAGTTTATCCAGTGTAACAGACGCTGCCGGCAATATTTATTTTGCAGGAAATTACAGGGGCGCTATGGATTTTGATCCCGGCCCCGGCATTTATACCTTAACATCAACAGCAGGAACTTTCAGGGATGCTTATGTATGCAAACTGGATGCAGCGGGTAATTTTGCCTGGGCAGTTTCATTTGGAGCAGGCGAGCAGGACCAGGCAGTTGCGATCAGCGCCGACAGATCGGACAATATTTATGTTACCGGTTTTTTCAGAACTACTGTTGACTTTGACCCGGGGCCGGCAGTTTTTAACCTCGTCTCCGCCGGGCTGGAGGATATGTTCATCCTGAAGTTGAATGCAACAGGTAATTTTACATGGGCAAGATCAGTTGGAGGAACCGCTAATGATCAAATGTTTAAAGTGGTTGTGGATGATGCAGGAAATATTTATACCAG
>CAZBIK010000223.1:0-6200 GCA_964491955.1 uncultured Ferruginibacter sp. | reverse complement strand
GGTAATAGCATCACAAGCTGCAGTTTCATGTCTTCACCGATAAAACGGGCAAACTCATCCGGGCTGATCTCTCCCAGGCCCTTGAACCTGGTGGTTTCGGGTTTGTTGCCCAGTTTCCTGGTGGCCTCCTGTTTTTCGGTCTCATTATAACAGTAAATGGTCTCCTGTTTATTTCTCACCCTGAATAAAGGGGTTTCCAGGATGAACACGTGCCCGTTCTTTACCAGGTCGGGAAAGAACTGCAGGAAGAAGGTCATCAGCAACAAACGGATATGCATACCATCCACATCAGCATCGGTTGCAAACACTATATTGTTGTAGCGCAATCCTTCATACCCTTCCTCAATGTTCAGTGCATGTTGCAGCAGGTTGAACTCTTCATTTTCATAAACCACTTTTTTGGTGAGGCCAAAACAGTTCAGGGGCTTGCCGCGTAGACTGAAGACAGCCTGTGTTTCCACGTTCCTGGCCTTGGTGATGCTGCCGCTGGCACTGTCTCCCTCGGTGATAAAAATGGTACTTTCCTTTTGTTTTTCCGCGATCTTATCCTTGTCCTTACCCGAAGCCTCGTCATTGTAATGGAACTTACAGTCACGCAGTTTTTTATTGTGCAGGTTTGCTTTTTTGGCCCGTTCATTGGCCAGTTTTTTAATGCCCGCCATGTCTTTGCGTTCGCGTTCGTTCTGTTCAATGCGTTTTTTCAGGGCTTCGGCGGTCTCGGGGTTCCTGTGCAGGTAATTGTTCAGTTCCTTTCCCAAAAAATCACCGATAAAATTCCGCATGCTGGGGCCCCCTTCATAAACCGTTTGTGAGCCCAGTTTGGTTTTTGTCTGGCTTTCAAAAACAGGCTCCTGCACCCGTACGCTCAAGGCTGCGCATACACTTCCGCGTATATCGGCAGCATCATAATCCTTTTTATAGAATTCACGGATCGTTTTTATCAATGCCTCGCGGAAGGCTGCGAGGTGTGTGCCGCCCTGCGTGGTGAACTGCCCGTTCACAAAACTGTAATATTCCTCACCGTAATCATTTTCATGAGTGATTGCCACTTCAATGTCCTCGCCTTTTAAATGGATGATGGGATAACGGATCTCGTCTTCATTGGTTTTGCGTTGCAGCAGGTCCAGCAAACCGTTCTTGCTCACATAGCGTTTGCCGTTCAGGTTCATCACCAGCCCTGCATTGAGGTAACAGTAATTCCAGAACTGGTTATCGAGGTATTCCTGTACAAAATGAAAATTCTTGAAGATCTTTTCATCCGGTATAAAACTGACCAGGGTGCCATTCTCTTCGGTGGTCTTTGTTTCTTTGTACTCCTGCGTTAAAACACCCCTTTCAAATTCGGCTGTTTTTTCCTTCCCTTCGCGGAATGCGGTCACTTTGAAATAATTGCTGAGCGCATTCACTGCTTTCGTACCCACCCCGTTCAATCCCACACTTTTTTGAAAAGCCTTGCTGTCGTATTTGGCGCCGGTATTTATTTTACTTACCACATCCACTACTTTTCCGAGCGGAATGCCGCGGCCATAATCCCTTACGGTGATCGTTTTGTCTTTTATATGAACATCCACGTGTTTTCCATAACCCATGGTATGTTCATCAATACAGTTGTCGATCACTTCTTTCATCAATACATATATCCCGTCATCGGGGCTGCTGCCGTCTCCCAGTTTACCGATATACATACCGGGGCGCAGCCGTATATGCTCTTTCCAGTCGAGGCTCCGGATGGATTCCTCATTATAATCCGAATTTTCTATAGCTGCCATTTTTAAGGTTCATTGGTTGATCCGTTAATTGGTTAATTTGTTAGTACAGATTAACGTTTACGGCTGCGAATATAACTGAATGAGTCGATTTTTGTGATGGGCGAATTATCCACAATTCTTACTTAAATGTGCGTAAGAAAAGGGATAAAAGATATTATTGTTTTAATATGACTTTAATTAGGTTTCCCGGTGTTGAAAATCATATATGAATATTGGAAAAGGCTGTAGTTTTATAAAAATTACTGTTATGCGAGCTTTAAAATTCATGGGGGTATTTATATTACTGGCATTGATCATTACCTGCAGGTCCACAAAGATCGCATCTTCATGGAAAGCTGATGATGCCAAAACCAAACCATACCACAATATCATGGTGTGGGGTATGCTGCCCGAAAAAGACAGTTTGATGAGAAAACAGGTTGAGGTTCACCTCGTAAATGACCTGGTCAGCAAAGGATATCATGCCGTTTCATCACTGGAAGTCTATGAAGAAAAAGCCTATAAAAAACTGACTGCCGGCGAGATCCTGTCGGAAATCAAACAAACAGGCGTTGATGCGGTGATCACCATGGTGCTGCTGAAAAAAGAAAAAGAAGAAAAATATTACCCGGGCGGGGTTTTTAACCAACCGGTGAACGGCAGCGGGAATTTAGACAGGTACCAAACCGATATCTTTGAAAAAGTGCTTACCCCGGGATATTATGTCAGATCTACAAATTATTACTGGGAGGCTGTTCTGTTTGAACTGGCCAGGGAAAAACCTGTATATGTGGTACGTACTAATTCATTTGACCCTGCTTCTACCGACAGGCTTGCTCATGAAAATGGTGAAATGATCCTGAAAGACATGCTGAAGAAAAAGATCATCCTGGATAAAATACCAAAAGAAGAAGATTAGAACTCTCCCATTTGCGTTTGCAAGTATTTTTTCAGCAACATGGCCACCACGGTTTCGTTTCAGTTTACCGGGTTTTGTTCATGCCCGGCAACAGGCTTTTGGGTACAGAAAATATTTTTGCAGTAGCTTTATACAAATCATTTACATGAATCTTGACCTTACCAACAGAACCGCCCTGGTTTGCGGCAGTACCCAGGGGCTTGGTTATGCCTCTGCTGCTGAACTTGCTTTATTGGGTTGTAATGTAGTACTGATGGCTCGCAATGAAGAAAAATTAAAAGAGGCAGTTCATACGCTCGATAAGACAAAAGGACAACATCATCAATACCTGGTAGCCGATTTTTCGGATACCGGCATGGTGAAGTCCGCCATTGAAAATTTTATAAAAAATAATACCATACACATTTTGATAAACAATACCGGGGGACCTCCCGGCGGTGCAGCACTAACAGCGAAAGCAGAAGAATTTCTAACCGCATTCAACAACCACCTCATCAACAATCATCAACTGGTTCAGGCCATAGTACCCGGTATGAAAGCTGCCGGTTTTGGCAGGATCATCAATATCATTTCCACCTCGGTTAAAAATCCCATTGCCGGACTTGGTGTAAGCAATATCATCAGGGCTGCTGTGGCCAACTGGTCAAAAACACTGGCAACCGAACTGGGCCCCTTTGGCATTACCGTTAACAATGTGTAGCCGGGTTTTACCAAAACGGTCAGGGCCGATTATGTAATTGCATCCAAAGCAAAGGCGGCCAATATTTCTGAAGCAGCTGTGATGGAACAACTGGTTGCGGAGATCCCTGCCGGCCGAATCGGTGAACCGGGCGAATTTGGGGCAGCGGTTGCTTTTTTATGTTCTCCTGCTGCAGCTTATATCAATGGCATCAATTTACCTGTTGACGGTGGCCGCCTGGGTTGCCTTTGATTTTTCCTTTTTGACTGCATTTTGTTACACATTAATCAATGTGCATGAAATATCATTAATTTAATTTACAAATGCGGTAAATAGTTCTACCTTAACCGCTCATTTTAATACTAAAAAACACGATCATGAAATTGACAAAATTATTACTGGCTGTTGTAGTTTCAGCCACACTGCTTTTTATAAGCTGTAAACCAAAAGATGCAGATATTAAAGCTGCAGTTGAAAAAGCATTATCTGCCGACCCATCCATGACCGGGACAACTGTTGATGTAAAAGATGGTGTGGTAACGATCGGCGGCGAATGTAAAGATGATGCCTGCAAGGAAGGCTGTGAAAAGATCGTAGCCGGGATAAAAGGTGTTAAATCTGTAGTGAACAACTGTACCATTACACCACCACCGCCGCCACCGCCGGTATCCTTAACAACCGTTCTGGATGAAGCCACACAACAAAAAGTAAAGGACGGGCTTAAAGATATGCCCGGTGTAAAGGTTGAATTTGTGGGCGATAAGGCAGTGCTCAGCGGTGAAGTAACCAAAACACAACGCATGACCATTATGCAGTTGCTGGCTGCGGCAAAAGTGCTTTCGGATGTAACTGGATTAACCGACAAAAAATAATTTTTCATTTTTAAAAATAAAAATCATGGCATTACAGGATAAATATGCGGAATTATTACAGGCTGCTGCAACTATGGGTGTGGCCAACTTCGCAACTGCAGAACAAAACGGCGTACTGCATGTCAGCGGCACCGCAAACAGCACGGCTGATTATGATGCACTTTGGGCATTGTATAATAAAATTGACCCCAACATGGCCAGCGGCGACCTGATGATGAACATCGATATCAAGGCTGATGTGGGTGCACGTTTAACAGTAACCACCGAATCTTCCAACCTCAACATCAGGAGTACGCCAACAACAGAAGGTGAAATTGTGGGCAAGGCTGCACATCATGAAATTGTTACACTGGTTGAAAAAACAGATGACAGCTGGTGGAAAATCCGCAGTGCCGACGGCGAAGAAGGATATGCCTATGCACAATACCTTTCTCCCGAAGCATAAAAATAATTCGCCAGGTGGTAAGGCCATCCTGCTAACGGCAGGATGGCTTTTTATTTGTAGATTTATTCTAAATTCTAAAACATGAAACCGATCCTCATTTCCTGCCTGGCCTGCTTTGCCTGTACAAATGCAACTGCACAGTTTTTTAAGAAGGACGCAGGCCTCGCACACACCTTTTCCATTGTAGCCAGGGATGCTGTTACCGGTGAAATGGCCGTGGGTGTCCAGAGCCACTGGTTTAGCGTAGGCACTGCCGTTAGCTGGGGCGAGGCCGGTGTTGGCGTGGTGGCCACGCAGTCATTTGTCAATAAAAGTTATGGTATCCGCGGACTGGAACTGATGAAAACCGGGAAGACAGCGCCGGAAGCACTCAATGCCCTGCTGGATGCTGATGACGGAAGGGAGGTCAGGCAGGTGGCCATGATCGATGCCAATGGAAATGTGCAGGCATACACCGGTAAAAAATGTATTGATTTTGCAGGGCATATTGTTGGAAAAAATTATTCGGTGCAAAGCAATATGATGCTGGGCGATAAAGTGAATGCCGCCATGGCCGCGGCATTTGAAGGCAGTACAGGAAAGTCTTTGGCAGAAAGGGTATTGCTGTCATTACAGGCAGCACAGGCGGCCGGTGGTGATATCCGCGGAAAACAATCTGCTGCCATACTGGTGGTGGCTGCCAAAAGCACGGGCCAGCCCTGGAATGAACGGCTGATAGACCTGCGGGTGGATGACCACAAGGCCCCGCTCGATGAACTGCAACGCTTATTGAAAATATACAGGGCTTATGAATTGATGGATAAAGGCGACCTGGCCACAGAAAAAAATGACATGAAAGGAGCCATGGAAGCTTATGGCGCTGCCATGAAGATGTTCCCGGAGAACCTCGAAATGCAATACTGGACCGCCATCACGCTCGCCAATAACAAACAGCTTTCCAAAGCCCTGCCCATGCTGAAAGGCATTTTTACCAAAGACAGGAAAATTCAGTATAGTAACGCCTGCGGTTGCCACTGAGGCGTTTTTAATAAAATCCCTTCGCTGCATATCGATAAAATTTTAGAGAGGTTTGATACGGATATTGGTAAAGCTCACTGCATTGCCGTGATCCTGTAATAAAATATGACCCTGTTTTGCTTCGCCGAAATTCTCCCATACTTTATACTTGCTTATCGCAACCAGCTTCCTGTATTCTTCGGAGCCGCGCTGGTATTCAAGTACTTTCTGGCCGTTAAGGAAATGTTCCACCCTGTTATCCGGGTGAACCACTACTCTTCCAAGATTCCATTGCCCAATAGACTTCAGGAAATTCTTTTGTTTATCTGCCTTAATCAGGTCATATAACGAAGCCAGTGTCCTGTTGCCGGCAATACCAAGTTTTGCGTCGGGGTGAAGCGTATCATCGAGTATCTGGTACTCAAGGCCTATCGCCGAACCGGATGTCTTTTCATTTAGCGTAACAAAATATTTCAGCCCGCTGTTAGCGCCGGGAGTGAGCTTAAAAAAGAAGGAAAGATCGAATGCGCTGAATTGTTCA
>CAZBIK010000222.1:0-6209 GCA_964491955.1 uncultured Ferruginibacter sp. | reverse complement strand
CAAATATTTAAATACGATTGCCACGAACCTGCCTACCGGCAGGCAGGTGCACGAATAAACACGAATATTAAATTACCTGGTCCCATTGGTGCCCTTTCGTACATTCGTGGCAATTAAAAACAACACGAAAGCGGGCAGGCAGTTGTGTCTCACTAAAGATTTAAATTTCATTTAAACTACGGTTTAAAAACTGTGTTTTCAATTCTGTTCAGTAAAGAGTACTTTTGCGCAAAGAAAAAAATAATGAAAGTAGAAGAACAACTGGCTGCCCGGAGCGGCGATCAATGTGAGTTGTGTAAATCAACCGGCAGTTTGAAATTGTATGAAGTACCGCCATTAAAAGGGTTATCAGCTGATACCAGTATTTTCATTTGTACCAAGTGTATTGCCCAACTGGATAAAAAAGAAGAGCTGGACAGCAACCATTGGAAATGTTTAACAGAAGCCATGTGGAGCGAAGTACCTGCTGTGCAGGTTACTGCCTGGCGGCTGCTCAACCGCCTGCGCAATGAAAGCTGGGCCATGGAAAATCTGGATATGATGTACCTGGATGATAAAAACCTGGAATGGGCAAAGGCAACCGGTGACCATGAAAATGATGCGGCTGTTGACTTACACAAAGACTGCAATGGCCATATTTTACAGACCGGTGATTCGGTGGTCCTTATAAAATCACTCGATGTAAAAGGTTCTACCCTCAATGCAAAAATGGGAACGGTTGTAAAAAACATACGCCTGGTTGATGATAATACTGAACAGATAGAAGGTAAGATCGAAGGCCAGCAGATCGTTATCCTCACCAAATATGTAAGGAAACAGCAGGGTTAACTGATCGGTATCCATTACTGAACTGAAGCGCAGCCGTTATTCAGGAGGATTCTTTGGCAACTGACGGTTCAGTTTCAATTCATTAATATCCATTTCCCTTTCGATCTGCCTGATGGCCGAATCGCTGAATTCCCCGTCTTTGTGAAGTTTAAGCAGTAATTCCCGCTGAAATTTACTGATCTCCATCTTTACGTTGAGCAGGTTATCCGGCATTTCCGGTTTTACTTCTGTGTTAAAATATCTTGCCCGCTTATGAAGCTGTATTTCTTTGGTAAGTTTTCGGATCTGCTGTTCATATTGTTTGATGAACTGCTCCTGTAACCGATGGTCATCAGGTACAGGAAATTCCTTCTCAATAAACTGAAGTGTACTGCTGGCCAGGTATAATTGCAGTTCTTTTTCTTCTTCATCTGTATTATCCTGCGGTTTTATTTTAAGCCAGCGGATAAGCAATGGCAGCGAAAGGCCCTGTACCACCAGCGTTACAAAAATTACCACAAAGGCCAAAAAAATGATGGACGATCTTTTTGGAAATGCAGATCCATCCTGCAAAACCAATGGCAATGCCAGTGCGGCAGCCAGGGAAATTACCCCCCTGGTTCCTGTCCAGGCTACCACCAATACATTTTTCCAGGTGTTTTCAGATTCTGTATGATCCGGGGAAGCATCAGCTTCTTTTTTCTTTTTCTTAAAAAGGTTTTGCCAATAGGTTCCGGCAAATACCCAGATGATACGCACCAGGATCGTTACCAGGCTGATGGCCAGGCCGTAGCCCAGTATGGTTGCCAGCGGATAACTGCCAAGGTCTTTAATGATACCAGGTAATTGTAGGCCAATGAGGATAAAAATAAAACCATGTAATAAAAATATCACCGTATCCCATACCACCCGTGTTCTCATTCTTGCCTGGTATGAAAAGATCTCAGGCGATCTCCACGACATCAATAAACCTGTACTAACCACGGCCAATACACCCGACATGTGAAAATGTTCGGCAGCCAGGTACGAAACAAACGGGGCCAGCAGGGTGAGACTGGTTTCAACCAGCGGATTGTTCTCTATCCGCTTGTGCGCCCAAACAAAAAGATAACCGATAATGACACCTATGGCAACCCCTGCCCCGGCAACCAATAAAAACTGGATACCGGCCTTCCAGAAAACAAATGTTCCGGTAGTAACTGCCATCACTGCATAACGGTAAGCGATCAGTGCAGATGCATCATTCACCAGGCTTTCGCCTTCCAGGATGGTGATCACTTTTTTGTTCAGTCCCAGTCCCTTTATAATACCTGATGCTGCCACAGCATCAGGTGGTGAAACCACAGCTCCCAACACAAATGCAAGCGGCCAGCTAAAACCCGGGATCATATAATGGGCTGTAACGGCTACGGCTACCGTAGTAAAAAAAACAAGGGTAACTGCCAGGGCTGATATTGGCCTGATGGATGTTTTAAATTCGTGCCAGGAAGTTTTGGAGGCAGCATCATACAATAACGGGGGAAGCATGATTACAAAAACAACATCGGGATCCAGTTCAAGGCCGGGTAATTGCGGGATAAAACCAATGATCAATCCTGCAAAAACCAGTAAAACAGGATATGGCAGTTTTCGTTTATTGGCAATGGCGGTCAAACTGATGAGTATGGCCATTATAAACACAACTATTTTGAAATTATCCATACCGGGGCAAGCTACATAAAATGAAGGAAAAGGACCTTAACCTAAAAGAAATACATTTACAGAAAAGAGCCGGCAGTAAGCCGGCTCTTTTTAATTTTATGATCAGGTGAGGGTTTTATTTCTGATTAAACAGATAAAATACACCAACCTGTAAACCCCTGTTGCTTGATCGCAAAGTTCCTTCCCGGTTGATATCGGTTAATCCAAGATTGAATCTTGCATCAAAGCCAAACCCGGTATTCGGTACCAGGTAACTGGCACCTGTTGCCAATCCAAAATCAGCTGTCCTGAAATCTTCCCGGATGTCTGATTTGATATCCCCGGTATGTGATCTTGCATGTACCAGGAATGAAACCTGCGGTCCTGCCTGTACACGCAACCCGTTTTTGAACATATACTGAAGAAGTACGGGAACGTTGATATAACTTAGGTTATAACGTGTTTCATCAGGACCATATTTATAATTGGAACCGATCGTTGAAAAAACAACTTCCGGTTGCAGAGCAAATCTTTCGGTAAGGTGTATATGGCTCAGTGCCCCGATATGGAATCCGGCAACAGGCCTGTTATCCAACCCTTTGTCATTGTTGTGTATATTATATACATTTAATCCACCTTTAATACCAAAACTCACTTTCTGTGCATTCACCATGCCTGTCATAAAAAAAACAGCCAGTGCCGCACTTAATAAAAATTTCATAATACTTTGTTTTAAAACGTTTTTTTGAAAAATATTTTTCACTTGTCAGTTCATAAAATTTCCTGTACCTGCTCATGTGCCGGTATGTATCTGATTTGCTTTTTGATGATGCTGAACAGCCTGTTTGCAAAAGAAACAGGTTGAATAAGGGTACAGCCGGGAGCAGGTTATTTTACTTTTATGAACTTTCGCAAAGATAAATACAGGGTAACGGTTGTTGTTACAGGATTCATTATAGCTGTTACAATATTCACACATTGGCAATACCAGTCAGAACCGGATATGAATAATTATATTGTAACTTGGGCCAGGCAACAAACAAATAGTATGATAGAGCAAACCGAAATGATGGTTACGAAATGGCATATGCATACTTCCGCATTGGAAGAAGATTTAAAAAATCTAACCAACCATACCACCCTGGAAGTCATGAAAAAAAGAAACGCCATCAAGAAAGGCATTGCATGCAGGTTAACCTGCCGCTTTGTATGTGGAAATATCCCTATACTGGAGTATACAGCAGAACATTCGTATGTGATAGACTTTGATGAAGTGATCAATAGAACAGAACTGGTAAATATGATCCGGAACTCCTTTGCCCAGTTCAATGAAAAATTTGAGTTCAGAAAACTGGGTACTGTTTTACATGATCAACAACTGACTCCAATGGATGAATCGGTGATGAACCTGGAACCCATTTTACCATTATTGATTTAGGTACCTGATTTGATACTTGCAAACTGTATTCTGTACATGAAATAAATGCCCTGTAAACCCAAAGCGGGAACAGGGCATTTAAATCAAAAGCAACCTATAGTTATATTTTAAACTCAGGATGCCTGCCTGTACACAAAAGCATCCAGGATAATATTGGTTACTCCATTGGCTTTTGTAACCTTCAATTTTGTAGGATAGTAACCTGATTTTTGAAATTTAGCAGGTTGGGGTAATGATCTTTCAAAAGCTGTTGTTGTTTTTAAAAAGTCGAGTGTGATCATTGGCTCTAAAAAAACAAGTTTCCCGTCATAAGAACCATGTATAAATGTTTGTGTAAATGGCTGGCCGTTTAATTCAGGTGAAGTAACATCAATATAGTGCTTACCCATTGTAGGAACCGGATCAACACCCATATAATTTAACGGCAGGTAGCTGGCAGTAAGGCTGGCATCAAGTTTCAGGGGGTCAAGAAAAGTTTCACGCTCTGCTGAACTTACCATGTAAAAGTGAAGATCAAAATGAGGCTTGTTATAGATCCCTGCCGGTGGGTGTCCGTCAGGATTCCAGTTAAGCCATACATGCCTGAAAAGAGAACCATCTGCAAATGGATGGAATTTCAGTACCACATTGTCATTGTGCTGATGGTCTCCGCCGCCGGTGCCCGTACCTATTTTCACACTGTTCAATGCATCATCATTGATGCTGATGGCAGCCTGTTCAATAATACCTGAATTGTTGATCCGGATCCATGTCCAGGCTTTACCATGATAAACATCCACTTCAGGACCTTTAAAGATACCTGCTTTGTAAGAATCGTCCTTTTTACAGGATGCAAGACCAACAAGGGCCATTGCAAAAACTAACATTGTTTTTTTCATTGCTTAATACTTTAATGATTTTTGAATAATTGATTAATGACACAAAGATGTGCCTGATGAATTGCCCCATGAACAGGACAATGCATGAACCAGCTAAAGAAAGGAATGAATTGAAAAAAAGCAGTAATAGTGTATGCCTGTATACTTTTAAATGAAGTTCAAGGCAACGAATCTTTAATGGTTACCCAGGTATATTCAATCCCGATCCTTTTCACCAGTTCATAAAATATCCTGGCATTTACCGGGTGCAGCCTGATGCATCCATGAGATGCTTTGGTACCCAGTTTGGAAAAGTTGCCGGTAGTGGTACCATGAATGGCATAACCTCCCCTGATAAAAACGGCATAAGGCATATTACCAAGCCCCTGGTAATTGCCGCCGGGAAATTTCTTAGACGTATATTTTTTCAGCAACGGGCCTGAGGGCCGTACACTAAGTTTAGGGGTTTCATATTTTTTCATCCCGGTGGAGACCGGGAAACTGTCTATTAATTCTGCATCCAGGTACAGGTAAAGTGTTTGTGTGGATTTTATGATCTCCGCATATACCAGGCAATCTTTTTCCCGGCAGCCCTTGTGTTCAGCAGCATTGCGGTTCACCAGGAAGGAATCAAGTGCCTTTACATTTTCTTTGATCATTTCCAGTTCTTCCTGCGTATACTTTTCAGTTTTTTTCCAAACCTTCAGCAGTGTATCGATCTGTTCCATCACTGCTATATCCCTGCGAAGCAGGGTATCCATCCTGACCATCAGGTCTTCTACAGAATCAATGCCGGGTATGAATAAAGCGCTGTCCAATAAATTGCTGCTGTTGCCGGTGGTATCCTGTTGTGCAGCCGTTATAGAATCCCTGAAAGTTTTATAATCAAAATTTGCCGGTAGTTTTTTCCTTTCTGGATTTTTGCAGGAATGAAGGATCAGCATAACAAAAATCGACACAGTGGCTGCTTTGAAATAACTACTGAACCTGTTCATTTTTGCAAATTATTAAGGACCAAAGATAAACCCTTGAGCCGGTATTGATCTTTTGTTTGTGTGGAACAGCTAAAAACCCGGAAATAAAATCAAGTGGTCAATTGCATATTCAATATCGGGAAAGGCCTTTCCAGGCTGTCCAGTTCCTGCCTGCCGGTGATGGTAAATCCCATTTTTTTATAGAATTGAACTGCCTGGTCGTTCTGTTCATTTACATCTACCAGGTAAGCCTTTAACACATCAATACAATAACGGGTAAGTAAACGGCCAAGGCCCATTCCCCTGCTATCGGGATGCATGAAGAGCATTTCAATTTTTTGATCAACCACCCCGGCAAATCCTTTTATCAACCCATCCGTGCCGGTGTAAGTATAAACGGGTACCTGTTTTAAAATTTCCGGCAGCAATGCTTTAATTTCCTGTAAATACGCT